>NZ_JVGV01000011.1:0-145642 GCF_001076775.1 Streptococcus pseudopneumoniae | reverse complement strand
AGTTGGTAGTAGCGCATGACTGTTAATCATGATGTCGTAGGTTCGAGTCCTACTGGCGGAGTATAGATAAAAGGGAACACAACTGTGTTCCTCTTTTTGTATCAATTTGTATCACCAAGCATTTTCATAAGGAAGTTTGTTATTTCTTGAGGACTTTCTTTTTTTCCATGTGCAATCCAAGTTTGGCAGACACCAAAAAGTGCGTGAGTTAGATAGATGCTACTATATTCTAATTCAGTGGTATTGAGATTCAGTTGCATAAAGTGTTTTTGTAAATCTGTGCTGAGCATGATATGAAGTTTATTTCGTAAGAAATTTTGGATTTCTTTGGTCCCGTTTTCAGAAAGAAGAGCAGCCAGAAGTGGTTCTGACTCTAGATATTCAAATACTTCTAAAATAGCATCTCTTTTGTGATGAGCATGTTTTTTAAAAATATATTCAAATGTATGAAATAGCTTGCTTTGATAGTGCTCAATCATATCATACTTATCCTTATAGTGAGTATAGAAGCTGGAACGACTAATTCCGGCTTTTTCTGTTAACTTGACAGTAGAAATTTGATCAAATGGTTGTTCCATTAGTAATTGTACCATAGCATTTTCAATAGTTCTCTTTGTTTTTAAGCGTTTGTTACTTTCTTGCATATTTCCTCCTTGTAAACAAATTAGACTATATGTCTAAAAATGGATTTTTTATCTTGTAATTTAGATTTTTTATTGTATAATCTATTATATCAAAATTTTAGACAATATGTTTAAAAAAGGAGAAACTATGTTGAAAGAATGGAAAGCAATTTTAAAAAAACCAACCTTTATTATTGTCATGATAGGGATTTCTCTTATTCCAGCTCTGTACAATATCATATTTTTATCCTCAATGTGGGATCCATATGGGAAATTGTCTGACTTACCTGTGGCAGTTGTCAATCATGATAAAGAGGTTTCCTATAATGGTAATAGCATGTCTATAGGAAAAGACATGGTGTCCAATTTAAAAGAAAATAAAACCTTGGATTTTCATTTTGTAGATGAAGAGGAAGGAAAGAAGGGATTGGAAGATGGCGATTACTATATGGTAGTGACTTTACCAAGTGATTTATCTGAAAAAGCAGCTTCTATTTTAACGAATCACTCAGAGCAAATGCAAATCAATTATCAGACTTCAAGTGGTCATAGCTTTATTGCCAGCAAGATGAGTGATTCTGCAATGACACAATTGAAGCAGAATGTTTCTACAAATGTAACTGAGACCTATACTAAAGCCTTATTCAACAAAATGGTCGATTTAAAGGATGGTATGAGTCAAGCAGCTTCAGGCAGTGAAAAATTAACTGATGGAGCGAATCAGTTAGTGGCAGGAAGTCAAACATTAACTACCAACCTACACTCTTTAGCAGCTTCAAGTTTAACATTTTCAAAT
The DNA here is from genome assembly GCF_001076775.1 of Streptococcus pseudopneumoniae. Taxonomy (GTDB): domain Bacteria; phylum Bacillota; class Bacilli; order Lactobacillales; family Streptococcaceae; genus Streptococcus; species Streptococcus pseudopneumoniae_G. The sequence goes on along the minus strand of NZ_JVGV01000011.1, from coordinate 144,223 downwards.
GGAACGGAGCAGTTTACTAAAGGATTATTCTCTTATGTCTCTGGTGTTGAACAACTTCATCTTGGCTTAGGGAATTTTAATAGTGGTTTAGTTACATATACTGGTGCAGTGAGTCAATTAGATAGCGGATTAGGTCAATTATCTTCTAAAAGTCCTGAATTAGTAAGGGGAATCAATCAGTTATATACTGGTGTAGAGTCCTATACTGACGGTGTTTCTAAGCTTAATGCTGGTCTTAATCAATTTTCATCTGGTGTTAGTTCCTACACTAATGGAGTGGGAAGTCTTGCAGCAGGTGCTAATCAGTTATCTAATCAATCAGCTACACTTCGAATGGGTGTGGAGCAATTAAGTGAAGGAATTCAACAACTTTCTAGCAAGTTAGATGCTTCGTCTGAGCAAAAAGATCAAATTAATCAATTATCTTCTGGTCTAAATCAGTTAAATCAAGCTATTCAAAATATTGATGTTGGAGATACAAAACAATTAGATTCTGTTTTATCAAGTATAGTATCTCTTTCTAATCAAATGTTAGCAAGTGCTCAGTCTGATAAAGCGACTACATTATCTAATATTCAATCGACAGCAGCTTATCAATCTTTGACAAGTGAGCAACAAGCTGAGATAAGTGCTTCTGTATCTCAAAATTCGACTGATAGTATTCAATCAGCACAGTCAATTGTAGCTTTAGTTCAAGGTTTACAGGGAAGTTTGGAAAACTTACAAAATCAATCTTCAAATCTTTCGACATTAAAAAATCAAGCTAATCAAGTATTACCGCTTGCTTCTACTTCGTTGACAGGATTGTCAAGTGGATTAACAGAGATACAAGGAGCTGTTGCTAGCAAATTAGTTCCTGCCAGTCAGTCGATTACATCGGGGGTAAATGCATATACTGCAGGTGTTGATAAAGTTTCTCAAGGCGCAAGTCAACTAAGTGAAAAGAATTCCACCTTGACAGGTAGTTTGGATCAATTAGTTTCAGGCTCAACTACCTTGACACAAAAATCTTCTAACTTGACAACAGGAGTTGGTCAATTAGTTGAAAAAACTCCAGAATTAGTGTCTGGTATTGAAAAATTATCAACTGGCTCTAACCAATTGAATCAAAAGAGTCAAGAATTGATAGCAGGAGTTGATAAATTGCAGTCAGGCTCTAGCCAACTAGCTGACAAATCCAGTCAGTTAATTTCAGGTGCTTCTCAATTAGAAAGTGGAGCTAATAAATTGGCAGATGGAGCTGGTAAACTAGCAGAAGGTGGAACAAAGTTAACTTCTGGATTGGAAGGTTTACAGACAGGAGTTGCTTCTTTAGGACAAGGACTAAGTAATGCTAGTGATCAACTCAAATCAGCATCTACGGAATCTCAAAATGCAGAGATTTTGACAAATCCACTCAATCTTTCAAAAACAGACAATGATCAAGTTCCTGTAAATGGAATTGCAATGGCTCCTTATATGATATCAGTTGCTCTCTTTGTTGCAGCAATATCAACGAATATGATCTTTGCGAAGTTGCCTTCAGGACGTCATCCGGAGAGCCGTTGGGCTTGGTTGAAATCTCGAGCTGAAATAAATGGTATTATAGCTGTTTTAGCAGGAATTTTGGTATATGGAGGAGTTCATCTTATTGGTTTAACTGCAAATCATGAGATGAGAACACTTATTCTCATTATCCTAACAAGTTTAGTATTTATGTCCATGGTGACCGCTTTAACAACATGGAATAGCCGTATAGGAGCTTTCTTTTCTCTTATTTTGCTTTTATTACAGTTAGCATCAAGTGCAGGTACTTACCCACTTGCTTTGACAAATAATTTCTTTAGAACTATTAATCCCTGGTTACCAATGAGTTATTCAGTTTCGGGATTACGACAAACAATCTCTATGACAGGAAATATTCATCATCAAGTCATTTTCCTTGTTGTGATATTAGCCCTATTTATTGGTTTAGGTATGATAGCCTATCAACCTAAGAAAATGGAAGAAGATTAAAAAAATCGACCGCTTAATCGGTCGATTTTTTATGCCTTAGATGACTTTCGTTTGTGATTATAAATTCCAAATAGTAAAAGTGAAGTAAAGGAACAGATTGCTCCAGTAATAAAACCATTGGGAATAAAGGAAAGTGTAATAGTTCCTTTCCCTTTAGGAATATCAACTTTCATAAAACCAGTTTGAGCTTGTTTAATTTCTATTTTCTTACCATCTTGGTAGGCAGACCAACCTTTGTCATAAGGAATGGTGAAGAAAATAGATGTATCTTGTTGGACATCATATGTAGCAAAGACCTTGTTTTTAGAAGTTGATACTGTGACAGGTTGTTCTTTAATTTTTTGAATTGCCTCGGTGAAAGTTTTGGTATCTAAACGATAGAAGGTAGGAGATTCAAATGATACTTGTGAAGTTCCAGGGAAACTAACATTGATATTGAAAGTCTTTTTCTCTTTTGTATAGCCTAGATTAAAGAAGGAGAATGCATTATCAGTTGTAAAAGTTTTCTTTTCCCCATTGACAAGGATGTCAACCTTCTTTTGTTTATCATTAGAAAAGTGAAGGTTTGTGAAAGAAAGATAAACTTGGCTGTTTTCGGGAATCTCAATTTGATACTGGATTGCTGCATCCTCATTTGAAGAACTTGTGACACTAATCAAATCATTAGTATTTTCTGTTTTGTCATAAGGGATTGGAGAAAAATAATCAAAATCGACGTTAGCAAGTTGATTTAGAAACGAGGCTTGATTATCCAAAGTGTGTTCATTGAACTTGACATCATTGTAAACAGATTGACTAGCAAATGCAATCGGAAGAGAGAATTGATTTTCATATAGGGTAAGATTATCTTTTTGATATACATCTTGGAAACCATACTTATCACTAGGACTATCTGAGATATTGTACTGGATACCAAATAAACTATCAGCCAAAATACTATTATTGGCATAGCGGAGATTGAGATTAGTCCCAGAGGATTTAAAGCCAAGTTTATCCAAAGTAGAGCTTGCTGAACGATTTCGAACAGATGAAAATTGAGAGATTCCATTGTAGTTGAATTTCATACTGTCATTTCCTGTCTGAGTTTGTAGTTTTTCAGTACGAGTAAATTGATTTCCAATATATGCTGAGAAAGATTCCATAGCTGGGATATCTCGATTATATGAACTTCGAGAAGCAAAACCCCATTCTTTAGCAATTCCGTCTATTTGAGATGAAGCATTTAAACTCATTTCAACCATTATAAATAAAGAGATTAGAATGGCAAATAGATTTACAGAGATAAACTTTTTGATAACTGCAAGGAGTAAAAGCGAATAGACAACCAAAAATTCAAGAGTAAGCAGAATATTCAAATCTGTTAAAAAAGAATAATGCGATTTTAGATAGATGGTAGCTAAAAATCCTGTTACTAGGAGAAAAAGCGAAACTAAAAAATTCCAGATTTTAATTTCTTTCAGACGATTTAAGACTTCTGCTGCTGTATAAATTAACAGGGTAGAGAAAATCCAAGCATAGCGATGTAAAAACATATTTGGAGTATGCATACCTTGCCAAAATAAATCAAAAGCTTCTATATAAAAGCTTGCAATTAGAAATGCAAAGAAAATTGCATAGATAAGTTTCACGTGAAACTTAATAGATTTCATCGTAAAAAATAAAATGGTCAAAATAAAGGGAAGTAGACCGACAAAAATCATTGGGATAGCCCCATACTTTGTTGTATCAAAAGAACCAATGAATTGCTTAGCAAAGAGATCAAGGTACCAGCTATTCTCAGTTTGAAACTTTGTAACTTCAGTCAATTTTTCCCCGTGTGTCTGCAAATCAAACAGAGTAGGAAGAGTCAGAATCAAACTAGCCATACCAGCTAAAACGGAGGTGATTATGAAATCAAGAAAAGATGATATTCGAGTTTTAAAGTCCCAAGAAATTTGGCAGAGATACCAGAAAATAAGAAACAATGCTGTCATATAGCCAAAATAATAGTTTTGGATAAATAAGATTGACAGGCTTGTAAAGTACAATAGGAATTTCTTTTCAGTGATAAGTAGCTGTAAACCAGTTATAATTAAAGGAATCAAGATAAAAACATCTAGCCAGGTTTTTATCTCTAATTGACTGACAGTGAAACTCATCAGAGCATAGGAAGTAGATAAAGCTAGTTTTAAAGGCTTAGGAATCGATTGAAATAATTTATTTAAACTAAAATAAGTTGACAGTCCAATCAATCCAAATTTTAAGAGAGTTGTCAGATAGACAGCATCTGGCATATTCGACAGATTAAAAAAGTAAACTAGAGGTGAAAGGAAACTTCCCAAGTAATAACTGGATAGGGCATAGAAATTTAATCCGAGGCCACTTGTAAAGGTGTAAAACAGACTACCATTTCCATGTAGGATATTTCGTAAAGCTATATCAAAAATAACGTATTGATGAAAGCCATCTCCTAATAGAGGAGAGTTGTCGCTATTCCAGTATATACCTTGAGATAGATATACTCCTATCATAATGATTATGGGAATGATGAAAGAAACAAAATAGGTCCAATATGTTTTAAAAAATAATTTCATGTTACCTCATAAAATGTTAGAAAACTCAGCTGGTTAACCCAACTGAGTTTTGAATATTTTAGTCTTTCCAAAGTTCTTTAACTTTTGCTTGTACTTCTGCATTCTCTAGGAATTCATCATAGGTTTCATCGATACGGTCAATGACGCCATTTTTAGACAAGACAATGATATGGTTGGCTAGAGTTTGAATAAACTCGTGGTCATGGCTGGCAAAGATGATTGATTCTTTAAAGTTTTTCAATCCATCATTCAAGCTTGAGATAGATTCCAAGTCCAAGTGATTGGTTGGATCATCAAGTACAAGGACATTTGATTTTAAGAGCATGAGTTTTGAAAGCATGACACGAACTTTTTCTCCCCCTGACAAGACATTTACAGGTTTGTTAACCTCATCTCCAGAGAAGAGCATACGGCCGAGGAAGCCACGTAGGAAAGTATTGTCATCTTCTTCTTTACTTGCGAATTGACGCAACCAGTCAAGAATTGATTCTCCCCCTGCAAAATCTGCCGAGTTATCTTTTGGCAAGTAAGAACGGCTAGTAGTTACTCCCCACTTGACAGTTCCTTCATAGTCAATGTCACCCATGATTGCACGAATTAATGCAGTCGTTTGGATGTCATTTTGTCCAATAAGCGCTGTCTTATCACCTGGACGCAAGATAAAGCTGATATTATCTAAAATAGTCTCACCATCAATCTTTACAGTTAGATTTTCTACTGTCAAGAGATCATTACCAATCTCACGTTCCGCTTTAAAGTTGATAAATGGATATTTACGACTAGATGGTACAATTTCTTCAAGTTCAATCTTATCAAGCATTTTCTTACGTGATGTTGCCTGTCTTGACTTAGAAGCATTGGCAGAGAAACGAGCAACGAACTCTTGTAATTGCTTAATTTTTTCCTCTGCTTTGGCATTACGGTCTGCCAGCAATTTAGCAGCAAGCTCAGAAGATTCCTTCCAGAAGTCATAGTTTCCGACATAGAGCTTGATTTTTCCAAAGTCAAGGTCGGCCATGTGAGTACATACTTTGTTTAAGAAGTGACGGTCGTGGGATACTACGATAACAGTGTTATCAAAGTCAATCAAGAAGTCTTCTAACCAAGTAATCGATTGGATGTCCAAACCGTTGGTAGGCTCGTCCAATAGAAGCACATCTGGTTTACCAAAAAGTGCTTTGGCAAGGAGAACTTTTACTTTTTCACCGTTGGCCAATTCGCTCATGTTTTGATAGTGCAATTCTTCTGGAATGTTTAGGTTTTGAAGGAGTTGAGAGGCTTCACTTTCTGCTTCCCAACCTCCAAGCTCGGCAAACTCTCCTTCGAGTTCGGCAGCACGCACTCCATCCTCATCTGAGAAATTTTCCTTCATGTAGATGGCATCTTTCTCCTTCATGATGCTATAAAGTTTTTCATTTCCCATGATAACGACATCAATGGCACGTTCGTCTTCATAGTCAAAGTGATTTTGACGAAGAACAGAGAGACGTTCATCTGGACCAAGAGAGATGTGACCAGTAGTAGGTTCGATATCTCCAGCTAAAATTTTTAAAAAGGTAGATTTTCCGGCACCATTAGCACCAATTAATCCGTAAGTATTTCCTTCTGTAAATTTGATATTGACATCATCAAAAAGTTTGCGATCACTAAAACGTAGTGAAACATCAGATACTGTAAGCAATGTTTTTCTCCTATATGTGTAATATATTTATTCTACTAGAAAATACGGAAATATTCAAATTTTTATCTGTCAATTTTGTGTAAATTACATTTACAGCATACTTTACAAGAATCCGTAAATAGCAAGGCTGATTTATTTTGATAAATTACGGTTATTTCATTAAAAAAATGCTATAATTGAAGGGACTATATCGAAGGAGAACAAAATGACTAAACCCATTATTTTAACAGGAGACCGTCCAACAGGAAAATTGCATATTGGACATTATGTTGGAAGTCTCAAAAATCGAGTATTATTACAGGAAGAGGATAAGTATGATATGTTTGTGTTCTTAGCTGACCAACAAGCTTTGACAGATCATGCTAAAGACCCTCAAACAATTGTAGAGTCTATCGGAAATGTGGCTTTGGATTACCTTGCAGTTGGATTGGATCCAAGTAAATCAACTATCTTTATTCAAAGCCAAATTCCAGAATTAGCTGAGTTGTCTATGTATTATATGAATTTGGTGTCATTAGCACGTTTGGAGCGTAATCCAACTGTCAAGACAGAAATTGCTCAGAAAGGCTTTGGAGAGAGTATTCCGACAGGATTCTTGGTCTATCCAATAGCTCAAGCAGCTGACATCACAGCTTTTAAGGCTAATTATGTTCCTGTTGGGACAGATCAGAAACCAATGATTGAGCAAACTCGTGAAATTGTTCGTTCTTTTAACAATGCATATAACTGTGATGTATTGGTAGAACCGGAAGGTATTTATCCAGAAAATGAGAGAGCGGGTCGTTTACCTGGTTTAGATGGAAATGCTAAAATGTCTAAATCACTCAATAATGGTATTTATTTAGCTGATGATGCGGATACTTTGCGTAAAAAAGTAATGAGTATGTATACAGATCCAGATCATATCCGCGTTGAGGATCCAGGTAAAATTGAAGGCAATATGGTTTTCCATTATCTAGATGTTTTTGGTCGCCCAGAAGATGCTCAAGAAATTGCCGAAATGAAAGAACATTATCAACGAGGTGGTCTTGGTGATGTGAAGACCAAGCGTTATCTACTTGAAATATTAGAACGTGAACTTGGTCCTATTCGTGAGCGCCGTATCGAATTTGCTAAGGATATGGGAGAAGTTTATAATATGCTTCAAAAAGGTAGTGAAAGAGCGCGTGAAGTTGCAGGTCAAACCCTATCTGAGGTTAAAGGGGCAATGGGACTTCAGTACTTTAACTAAATTTATTTTACAAGAAACTATCATTTCTATCTCAAAGAAAAGATAGTTTTTTATTTACCCCTGTAACATTTGACAAATTTTTATAGAATGGTATGATAGATACAATATAAAAAGAGTCAAGCTCAAAAAGAAAGAAAAGAGGAAACTTCGAATGTCTAATTGGGACACTAAATTTTTGAAAAAAGGTTTTACCTTTGATGATGTATTGCTTATTCCAGCTGAAAGTCATGTGTTGCCTAACGATGCAGATTTAACAACTAAATTGGCAGATAATTTGACTTTAAATATCCCAATTATTACCGCTGCCATGGACACAGTTACAGAGAGTCAAATGGCTATTGCTATTGCTCGTGCAGGCGGTCTCGGAGTTATCCATAAAAACATGTCAATTGCTCAACAAGCAGACGAGGTTCGCAAGGTAAAACGTTCTGAAAATGGAGTTATTATTGATCCGTTCTTCTTGACGCCTGAACATACAATTGCTGAAGCTGATGAGCTTATGGGACGTTACCGCATCAGTGGTGTTCCAGTTGTTGAAACACTTGAAAATCGTAAATTAGTTGGTATTTTGACAAACCGAGATCTTCGTTTTATTTCAGACTATAACCAACCAATCTCAAATCATATGACTAGTGAAAATCTTGTTATTGCTCCTGTGGGTACAGATCTTGCAACAGCTGAGAGCATTCTTCAAGAGCACCGTATTGAAAAACTTCCTTTGGTAGATGAAGAAGGTCGCCTTTCTGGTTTGATTACTATCAAAGATATTGAAAAAGTTATTGAGTTTCCAAATGCGGCGAAAGATGAGTTTGGTCGTCTTCTAGTTGCAGGTGCAGTAGGTGTTACTTCAGATACATTTGAACGTGCAGAGGCTCTTTTTGAGGCAGGAGCTGACGCAATTGTTATTGATACTGCGCATGGTCATTCTGCAGGTGTCTTGCGTAAAATTGCTGAGATTCGTGCTCACTTCCCAGATCGTACTTTGATTGCTGGAAATATTGCAACAGCTGAGGGTGCACGCGCACTTTATGAAGCGGGTGTAGACGTTGTTAAGGTTGGTATTGGACCAGGTTCTATCTGTACTACTCGTGTGATTGCTGGTGTTGGTGTTCCGCAAGTAACAGCTATCTACGATGCTGCAGCTGTTGCGCGTGAATATGGTAAAACGATCATTGCTGACGGTGGAATCAAGTATTCTGGAGATATTGTAAAAGCCCTTGCCGCAGGTGGAAATGCAGTTATGCTTGGATCAATGTTTGCTGGAACTGATGAAGCTCCAGGCGAAACTGAAATCTTCCAAGGACGTAAGTTTAAGACTTACCGTGGTATGGGATCAATTGCTGCTATGAAGAAAGGTTCAAGCGATCGTTACTTCCAAGGTTCTGTCAATGAAGCAAACAAACTTGTTCCAGAAGGAATTGAAGGTCGTGTTGCTTATAAAGGTGCGGCAGCTGATATTGTCTTCCAAATGATTGGAGGTATTCGCTCTGGTATGGGTTACTGTGGTGCAGCTAACCTTAAAGAACTACACGATAATGCTCAATTTATTGAAATGTCTGGTGCTGGTTTGAAAGAGAGCCATCCTCATGATGTACAAATTACGAATGAGGCACCAAATTATTCTATGTAAAAACACTGAAAAGAACTCCCGTGAAAACAGGAGTTCTTTTACAACATTGTCAACCTACCTTTACAGTAACTTTACCATCCCGAATAGTGAAGATGCTTAGATTTTCTGGCAGATTTTGAAGATGATCTAAGCTGGTTGTTGTGATAAAGGTTTGGATTGAATGAGAAATTGTTTCTAATAATTTTAGTTGTCGAGTGTTGTCAAGTTCGCTCATAACATCGTCAAGCAGTAATATTGGAGATTCTGTAGTAATACTTTCCATTAATTCGATTTCTGCTAATTTTATAGATAGGACGAGACTACGATGTTGACCTTGACTTCCAAAACTAGCATCCATCCCATTTATATAAAAAGAAATATCATCTCGATGAGGACCAACACCAGTATTCTTTTTAAATAAATCTCTGGACCTACTTTTTTCTAAAGCAATTTTGAAAGATTCAGATAAATCTTCTTTGTCAGCTATCTTGACAGAAGATTGATAGGATATTGACAGTTCTTCAATCTGATTAGAGATTTCAAAATGTTTCTTACGCCCAAAATGCTCTAGTTTTTTTATGAAATCTAAGCGGTGCTTCATTACACGACATCCATAATCGACTAGCTGATCATCTAGTACTGAAAGGAAGGTTTCATCTATTGTTTGAGCTGATTTTAAATAGGTATTTCTTTGCTTAAGGATATGGTTATAATTGGTTAAGTCAGATAAATAGATTGGCTTAATTTGCCCAAGCTCCATATCAATGAATTTTCGTCGAACTGAAGGTGCTCCTTTAATTAGTTGTAAATCTTCAGGAGCAAATAAGACAACATTCATGTGTCCTACGTAATCTGAAAGTCGTGCCTGTTTTAAGTGATTCACTTTTGTCACACGTCCTTTTTGTGTTAGTTCGATTTCTAGAGGAATGGATCCAGTTTTTTTCTGAACGAGACCTGAAAGATGAAGTTGTTCTTCATCAAAATGAATTAGATTTTTATCTGTTCGAGTTCGATGACTGCGTGTTAAGGCTAAAAAATAGATAGCCTCTAACATATTTGTTTTACCTTGTGCATTGCGTCCTAAAAAGACATTTAATTTAGGATTAAAGTCTATTTTCGTCTCTTTGTAGTTACGAAAAGTTTTGAGAGATAGGTGTTGTAGCCACATGATTATCTACCAGGGAATCGTGGAGCTTGTTTGCTTTTTGGTGATGAAGTAGGTTTAGAGTCGTCTTTTTTTACTCCCTTATTCATCTCCTTGATAAGTTTAGCGATTCGTTCTTTTTCAACTTTATCATCTTGGTATTTATCCTGTTCTTCAGAAGTAGGTTGTGTCAACAAGATATCAATATTCAGGTCAGGGATGTCAATTTTATCACCAATACGAAGTTTTTTACCACGACGATTTTCTAATTCCCCATTAAAGTAAACAGAATGTTCAGAGAGAAATGATTTAATAGCTCCTCCGCTATGTGTAATTCCAAGTTCTTTGAGTAGTGCTTGGAGGGTAATAAATTCTTCAAATAATTTGTATTCCATAATTCACCTCAATCTTTGGTATTATACCATATTTTCCTAAAAATAGTGAGAGAAATAGGGAGAAATGTAAGCGATTTTTATTTCAAAACTGTTACAGAGAACAAGAAAATTTCAGTTTTTCGTGATATAATAGAAGTCTGTATATAAGGAGGTAAATCATGGAGTTAGTGCATGGAATTTCAACACATTTTATCCAATCAAAAAAGTTTAAAACGAACAAAATCGCCGTGCGTTTTACCACTCCATTATCCCTCGATACGATTGCGAGTATGCTAGAGACTGCTAATCAGATGTATCCCACTTCTCAAGATTTGAGAATACATTTAGCCAGTCTATACGGTACAGATATGTCAACCAATTGTTTTAGAAGAGGGCAAAGTCATATTGTAGAATTGACATTTACCTATGTTCGTGATGAGTTTTTAAGTAGAAAAAATGTGCTAACTTCTCAGGTTTTGGAACTAGTAAAAGAAACTCTTTTTTCACCCGTTGTAGTTGATAATGGGTTTGATTCGGCCTTATTTGAAATTGAGAAAAAGCAATTGCTAGCAAGTTTAGCAGCTGATATGGATGATTCTTTTTATTTTTCACATAAAGAATTAGATAAATTATTTTTTCGTGATGAATGTCTCCAATTGGAGTATAGTGATTTACGAAATCGTATTTTAGCTGAAACTCCACAAAGTTCTTATTCTTGTTTCCAAGAATTTTTGGACAAAGATCGAATAGATTTCTTTTTCCTGGGTGATTTTAATGAGGTTGAAATTCAAAATGTATTAGAATCATTTGGTTTTAAAGGTCGAGAAGGTGATGTAAAGATTCAGTATTGTCAACCTTATTCCAATATCCTTCAGGAAGGAATGGTTAGGAAAAATGTGGGACAGTCTATTTTAGAGTTGGGCTATCATTGCTCTGCTGAATATGGTGATGAGCAACATTTACCCATGATTGTAATAAATGGTTTACTTGGCGAATTTGCTCATTCTAAGCTCTTTACAAATGTCCGTGAAAATGCTGGATTAGCTTATACCATTTCAAGTCAGCTTGATTTATTTAGTGGATTTTTAAGGATGTATGCTGGTATCGATCGAGAAAATCGGAATCAGGCTCGAAAAATGATGAATAATCAATTGCTTGATTTAAAAAAAGGTCATTTTACAGATCTTGAGTTAGAGCAGACCAAGGAAATGATTCATCGGTCTTTGTTACTTTCTCAAGATAATCAAAGTTCATTGATTGAACGTGCTTATCAAAATGCCTTACTTGGAAAATCTTCAGCAGACTTTAAAAGTTGGATTGAAAAGCTTGAACAAATTGACAAAGATGATATTTGTAGAGCAGCTAATAATGTGAAACTACAAGCGATTTACTTTATGGAAGGAATAGAATGACAAAGGTTATTTTTGAAGAAAAATACTATCCAGCTGTAAAAGAAATGGTTTATCGAACTCGTTTGGCCAACGGATTGACAGTTGCTCTTTTGCCTAAAAAGGAATTTAAAGAGGTTTACGGGAGTGTAACTGTCCAGTTTGGTTCGCTAGATACGCTTGTCACAGAAGTTGACGGAGATGTAAAAGAATATCCTGCGGGAATTGCTCATTTTCTTGAACATAAATTATTTGAGAGAGAAGATGCTAGCGATTTGATGTCAGCTTTTACGAGTCTAGGTGCGGATAGCAATGCCTTTACAAGTTTTACAAAAACAAACTATCTTTTTTCAGCAACGGATCATTTTTTAGAAAATTTAGACTTACTTGATGAATTGGTAACATCAGTACATTTTACTGAAGATTCCATTTTAAGAGAGCAGGATATTATCCAGCAAGAACGAGAAATGTATCAAGATGATCCAAATTCGTGTTTATTCTTTTCGACTTTAGCGAATTTGTATCCTGGTACACCTTTAGCTACTGATATAGTTGGAAGTGAGGAATCCATTGCCCAAATAAATCTAACTAATTTGCAAGAAAACTTTACAAGGTTTTACAAACCTGTAAATATGTCTCTGTTTTTAGTTGGTAATTTTGATGTGGAGCAAGTACAGGACTATTTTGAAAGAAAAGAACTGAAAGATTCAGATGTTCATGAAGTGGCAAGAGAAAAGTTGCTTTTACAAGATGTAAAGAAAACTGACAGTATGAGAATGGAAATATCTTCTCCCAAACTAGCGATTGGAGTTAGAGGTAAACGAGAAGTTGCTGAAGCGGATTGCTATCGATATCATATTTTATTAAAATTATTGTTTGCAATGATGTTTGGTTGGACTTCGGATCGTTTTCAAAAACTATATGAATTAGGTAAAATAGATGCTTCCCTATCTCTTGAAGTTGAAGTTACAAGTCGCTTTCATTTTGTTATGTTGACAATGGATACAAAAGAGCCAGTTGCTTTATCTCATCAGTTTAGGAAGGCTATTCGTAATTTTACAAAGGATTTGGATATTACAGAGGATCATTTAGATATTATAAAAAGAGAGATGTTTGGAGAATTTTTCAGTAGCATGAACTCTCTTGAATTTATTGCAACGCAATATGATGCTTTTGGACAGGGTGAGACAATCTTTGATTTTCCGAAAATTTTACAGGAAATTACTTTAGAGGATATCCTTGATGCTGGACATCATTTAATAGATGATGGTGATATAGTTGATTTTACAATATTCCCATCGTAGTAACTAATCATAATAGACACTAGAAACATAATAGAAACTAGAAAGAAGGAATGACAAGTATGAGGAAAAAAACAATTGGTGAGGTTTTACGTTTAGCTAGAACTAACCAAGGGTTGACTTTAGAAGAATTACATAAAAAAACAGAAATTCAGTTGGAGATGTTGGAGGCAATGGAAGCTGATGATTTTGATCAACTTCCTAGTCCATTTTATACTCGTTCTTTTTTGCGAAAGTATGCGTGGGCAGTTGAGCTAGATGAGAGAATTATCTTGGATGCTTATGATTCTGGGAGCATGATTACTTATGAGGAAGTAGATGTTGATGAAGAGGAGTTGACAGGTAGGAGACGTTCAAGTAAAAAAAATAAGACATCATTTTTACCTTTATTTTATTTTATACTCTTTGCACTATCGATTGTCATTTTTGTGACTTATTATGTTTGGAATTATATCCAGACTCAACCGGAGCGTTCATCTGCGTCTAGTTATAGTGTAGTCCAAGCAACAAGCTCGAATAGTTCTGCAACTCCATCTTCAACTAGTAGTAGTTCATCAAGTAGTTCTTCTAATATTGAACCAGCTATAACGGTATCAGGTGAAGGAAATCGAGTAGAAGTTGCTTATAAAACGAGTAAAGACACTGCAAAATTGCAATTATCAGTGTCAGATGCTAGAAGTTGGGTTAGTGTTTCAGAAAGTGATCTTGAGGGTGGTGTGACCTTATCACAGGATAATAAAAGTGCGGAAACAACAGTTTCAACAAAAAATCCTGTGACCATTACCTTAGGTGTTGTCAAAGGTGTTGCCTTAACAGTAGATAATCAGACTGTTGATTTATCGAAATTAACAGCTCAAACTGGACAAATCACTGTAACCTTTACTAGAAATTAAGGAAAAACGAATGAAAAAAGAACAAATTCCCAATCTCTTAACAATAGGTCGAATTCTCTTTATACCTATTTTTATCTTTATTTTAACAGTAGGAAATTCGATAGAGAGTCATATAGTAGCAGCTATTATATTCGCTATTGCCAGTATTACAGACTATTTAGATGGATATTTAGCTCGTAAATGGAATGTGGTTAGTAATTTTGGTAAATTTGCAGATCCTATGGCGGATAAGCTACTAGTTATGTCGGCTTTTATTATGCTGATTGAGTTAGGAATGGCTCCAGCTTGGATTGTTGCAGTGATTATCTGTCGTGAGTTGGCTGTGACAGGTTTAAGACTTTTATTAGTTGAAACTGGTGGAACAGTTTTAGCAGCAGCAATGCCTGGAAAAATTAAAACTTTTAGTCAGATGTTTGCCATTATTTTCTTGCTATTACATTGGACTTTGCTTGGTCAAGTTCTACTTTATGTAGCCTTGTTTTTCACTATCTACTCTGGCTATGATTATTTCAAGGGTAGTGCCTATGTATTTAAAGGGACATTTGGTTCGAAATGAAATCAGTAATTGATGTAAAAAATCTTTCTTTTCGCTATAAGGAAAGTCAGGAATATTACGATGTGAAGGATATTATGTTTCACGTGAAACGTGGAGAATGGCTTTCGATTGTAGGGCATAATGGTAGTGGTAAATCAACGACGGTTCGCTTAATTGATGGCTTACTGGAAGCAGAATCCGGAGAGATTGTAATTGATGGCCAACGGCTGACTGAGGAAAATGTTTGGAATATACGTCGTCAAATCGGTATGGTTTTTCAAAATCCAGACAATCAATTTGTTGGAGCGACTGTTGAAGATGATGTTGCCTTTGGTTTGGAAAATCAGGGACTTTCTCGTCAAGAAATGAAAAAGAGAGTGGAAGAAGCTCTGGCTTTAGTTGGCATGTTGGAATTTAAAAAGAGAGAGCCAGCGCGTTTATCGGGTGGCCAAAAGCAACGTGTTGCCATTGCAGGTGTTGTAGCCCTAAGACCAGCTATTCTAATCTTAGATGAAGCAACGAGTATGTTGGATCCTGAGGGGCGTAGAGAACTGATTGATACAGTAAAAGGAATTCGAAAAGACTATGATATGACGGTCATTTCCATTACACATGATTTGGAAGAAGTTGCTATGAGTGATCGCGTATTGGTCATGAAAAAAGGGGAAATTGAATCAACTAGTAGCCCTAGAGAACTTTTCTCTCGAAATGATTTAGATCAAATTGGATTAGACGATCCTTTTGCCAATCAATTAAAAAATTCTTTGAGCCAGAATGGCTATGATTTGCCTGAAAATTATTTGACAGAAAGTGAGCTAGAGGATAAGCTATGGGAATTGCTCTAGAAAATGTGAGTTTTACATATCAAGAAGGGACTCCCTTAGCTTCAACAGCTTTGTCGGATGTTTCTTTGACGATTGAAGATGGTTCTTATACGGCTTTAATTGGCCACACAGGTAGCGGTAAATCAACTATTTTACAACTTTTAAATGGTTTATTGGTGCCAAGTCAAGGAAGTGTACGAGTTTTTGATACCTTAATCACCTCGACTTCTAAAAACAAAGATATTCGTCAAATTAGAAAACAGGTTGGCTTGGTATTTCAGTTTGCTGAAAATCAGATCTTTGAAGAAACAGTTTTGAAGGATGTTGCTTTTGGACCGCAAAATTTTGGAGTTTCTGAAGAAGATGCGGAGCAGATTGCGCGTGAGAAACTGGCTCTGGTTGGAATTGATGAATCACTTTTTGATCGCAGTCCGTTTGAGTTATCAGGTGGACAAATGAGACGTGTCGCCATTGCAGGCATACTTGCCATGGAACCAGCCATATTAGTCTTAGATGAGCCCACAGCAGGCCTAGATCCCCTGGGAAGAAAAGAGCTGATGAATTTGTTCAAAAAGCTCCATCAGTCAGGGATGACCATCGTCTTAGTAACACATTTGATGGATGATGTTGCTGAATATGCGAACCAGGCATATGTGATGGAAAAAGGACGTTTAGTTAAGTTTGGTAAACCGAGTGATGTCTTTCAAGATGTTGTTTTTATGGAAGAAGTTCAGTTGGGAGTACCTAAAATTACAGCTTTTTGTAAACGATTGGCTGATAGAGGCGTGTCATTTAAACGATTACCGATTAAGATAGAGGAGTTCAAGGAGTCGCTAAATGGATAGTATGATTTTGGGGCGTTATATCCCAGGGGATTCGATAGTTCACCGATTGGATCCACGCAGCAAATTACTGGCTATGATGCTACTGATTTTGATCGTTTTTTGGGCTAATAATCCCTTGACGAATCTAATTCTTTTTATAGTGACAGGGATATTTATTGCCTTGTCAGGAGTATCTCTTTCATTCTTTATTCAGGGCTTGAAATCTATGTTTTTCTTGATTGCCTTCACAACTATTTTTCAATTGTTTTTCATTTCTAATGGGAATGTTTTGTTTGAGTTTTCGTTTGTGAGAATTACGGATTATGCTTTGCAACAAGCTGGGATTATTTTTTGTCGCTTCGTATTGATTATTTTCTTTTCAACTTTGTTAACCTTAACTACCATGCCCTTAAGTTTGGCATCAGCTGTCGAAGCTTTATTAGCACCTTTAAAGCGTGTGAAAGTTCCAGTTCATGAAATTGGATTGATGCTATCTATGAGTTTGCGTTTTGTTCCGACCTTAATGGATGATACGACGCGGATTATGAACGCACAGAAAGCGCGTGGAGTGGATTTTGGTGAAGGAAGCATTGTTCAAAAGGTGAAGGCTATGATTCCCATTTTGATTCCTCTTTTTGCGACAAGTTTAAAACGTGCAGATTCCTTGGCTATCGCTATGGAAGCGCGTGGTTATCAGGGGGGAAAATGCAGAAGTCAATACCGACAACTGAAATGGACTAGAAAGGATACGCTGACCATTCTTGTTATTATCGTACTTGGTTGTTGCTTATTTTTCTTAAAATCTTAGTAGCTTTCAGGAATTGATAAAAAATTACTGTAACAGTTTTTGATATGAAGGTAGGGATATGAACCGTTTTAAAAAATCAAAATATGTCATTATTGTTTTTGTCACTGTTTTGCTTGTGTCAGCTCTCTTAGCGACGACTTATTCAAGTACAATTGTGACAAAATTAGGAGATGGAATCTCATTGGTTGATAGAGTTGTTCAAAAACCTTTTCAGTGGTTTGATTCTGTCAAATCAGATTTGGCTCATTTGACACGAACTTATAATGAAAATGAAAGTTTGAAGAAACAGATTTACCAATTAGAAGTTAAATCAAATAAGGCGGAAAGTTTAAAGACAGAAAATGAACACCTGCGCCAATTGCTTGATATGAAGTCCAAATTACAAGCTACAAAGACTTTAGCAGCAGATGTTATTATGCGTTCTCCAGTATCTTGGAAGCAGGAATTGACCCTGGATGCAGGTAAATCAAAAGGGGTTTCTGAAAATATGTTAGCCATTGCAAATGGTGGTTTGATTGGGAGTGTTTCAAAAGTGGAGGACAACTCTACTATGGTCAACCTTCTGACAAATACGGAAAATGCTGATAAGATTTCTGTTAAAATTCAACATGGTTCTACAACAATTTATGGAATTATTGTTGGCTATGACAAGGAAAATGAAGTTCTAAAAATTAGCCAATTAAATAGTAATAGCGATATTAGTGCGGGAGATAAGGTGGCCACTGGTGGATTAGGAAACTTTAACGTTGCTGATATTCCTGTTGGTGAAGTGGTTGCTACAACGCATAGTACAGACTATTTGACAAGAGAAGTAACAGTTAAATTAAGTGCAGATACTCATAATGTGAGTGTGATAGAATTAGTGGGGAATTCATAATGAGACAGTTGAAGCGGGTTGGAGTATTTTTATTGCTTCCTTTCTTTGTTCTAATTGATGCCCATATTAGTCAGCTTCTGGGCTCATTTTTTCCCCACGTGCAGTTGGCTAGTCATTTTCTATTTTTGTTTCTCTTATTTGAGACGATTGAGGTATCAGAGTATCTCTATTTAGCATATTGTTTTGTAGTGGGTTTGGTTTATGACATTTACTTTTTCCACTTGATAGGGATTGCGACTTTGTTGTTCGTCTTGTTGGGAGTATTTCTCCATAAATTTAATAGTGTTATTTTATTGAATCGTTGGACGAGAATGTTGGCAATTATTGTCATGACTTTTCTATTTGAGATGGGAGCTTATATACTTGCATTAGTGGTAGGTTTAACTGTGGATGGTATGTCTTTATTTATAGTCTATAGTTTAGTACCATCAATGATTTTGAACCTTATATGGATGATTATTTTTCAGTTTATTTTTGAAAAGATTTACCTATAAGAAAGAAATAAAAATGTAACAAAGGCGTAATATTCATTAGGCCTTTTTTTGGTATACTAGTAGTGTCTTTAAAAGAAGGAGTATCTACGAAATATGAAGAAAAAAATCTTAGCGTCACTTTTACTAAGTACAGTAATGGTTTCTCAAGTAGCTGTTTTAACAACTGCGCATGCAGAAACGACTGATGACAAAATTGCTGCTCAAGATAATAAAATTAGTAACTTAACAGCACAACAACAGGAAGCCCAAAAACAAGTTGATCAAATTCAGGAGCAAGTATCTGCTATTCAAACAGAGCAATCAAACTTGCAATCTGAAAATGATAGACTACAAGCAGAATCTAAAAAGCTTGAGGGTGAAATTACAGAACTTTCTAAGAATATTGTATCTCGCAATGATTCATTGCAAAAACAAGCTCGTAGTGCTCAAACAAATGGAGCTGCAACAAATTACATCAATACAATTGTAAATTCAAAATCAATTACAGAAGCTATTTCACGTGTTGCTGCAATGAGTGAAATCGTGTCTGCAAACAACAAAATGTTGGAACAACAAAAAGCAGATAAAAAAGCTATTTCTGAAAAACAAGTAGCAAACAATGATGCAATTAATACAGTTATTGCAAATCAGCAAAAACTAGCTGATGATGCTCAAACATTAACTACAAAACAAGCTGAATTGAAAGCTGCAGAATTGAATCTTGCTGCTGAAAAGGCTACTGCAGAGGATGAAAAAGCAAGTTTACTTGAGAAAAAAGCAGCAGCGGAAGCAGAAGCTAAAGCAGCTGCAGAAGCAGAAGCAGCTTACAAAGCTAAACAAGAAAGTCAACAACAAACAGTTGTTGCTTCTGGGAATACAACTTTTACAGCAGAAGTTCAAGCAGTCTCTGAATCATCTTCAAGCTATACTCCTGCATTAGTGAAACATCGTCCAACATATAGCACAAATGCGTCAAGTTATCCAACGGGTGAGTGTACATGGGGAGCTAAGACATTGGCACCTTGGGCTGGAGATTACTGGGGTAATGGAGCACAGTGGGCTACAAGTGCAGCTGCAGCAGGATTCCGTACAGGATCTACACCTCAAGTTGGTGCGATTGCATGTTGGAATGATGGTGGATATGGACACGTAGCCGTGGTTACAGCTGTTTCATCATCAACAAGTATCCAAGTATCTGAATCAAACTATGGTGGAAACCGTACAATCGGAAATAAACGTGGATGGTTCAATCCGACTACAACTTCAGAAGGTTTTGTAACATATATCTATCCAAACTAATGAATAAAACGAAGAGGCTCAATTTGAGTCTCTTTTATGATTTATATAGTTAACTTACTTTAAAAATCTACTAAAATAGCTTGAAAATATTGAAAAAGTATGGTAAAATGAAATTTGTCGTGTGAACGATAATACTCATTCTTGATGAATTGTGAAACAGTTGCCCTTGGGTCGTTTTGCGAGTTGAAGTCAAGAAGAGGAAAAAACAAAAAGGAGAAATACTCATGGCAGTAATTTCAATGAAACAACTTCTTGAGGCTGGTGTACACTTTGGTCACCAAACTCGTCGCTGGAACCCTAAGATGGCTAAATACATCTTCACTGAACGTAACGGAATCCACGTTATCGACTTGCAACAAACTGTAAAATACGCTGACCAAGCTTACGATTTCATGCGTGATGCAGCAGCTAACGATGCAGTTGTATTGTTCGTTGGTACTAAGAAACAAGCAGCTGATGCAGTTGCTGAAGAAGCAGTACGTTCAGGTCAATACTTCATCAACCACCGTTGGTTGGGTGGAACTCTTACAAACTGGGGAACAATCCAAAAACGTATCGCTCGTTTGAAAGAAATCAAACGTATGGAAGAAGATGGAACTTTCGAAGTTCTTCCTAAGAAAGAAGTTGCACTTCTTAACAAACAACGTGCACGTCTTGAAAAATTCTTGGGTGGTATCGAAGACATGCCTCGTATCCCAGATGTTATGTACGTAGTTGACCCACATAAAGAGCAAATCGCTGTTAAAGAAGCTAAGAAATTGGGAATCCCAGTTGTAGCGATGGTTGACACAAACACTGATCCAGATGATATCGATGTAATCATCCCAGCTAACGATGATGCTATCCGCGCTGTTAAATTGATCACAGCTAAATTGGCTGACGCTATCATCGAAGGACGTCAAGGTGAAGATGCAACAGCAGTTGAAGCAGAATTTGCAGCTTCTGAAGCTCAAGCAGATTCAATTGAAGAAATCGTTGAAGTTGTAGAAGGCAACAACGCTTAATTCATATAAATAGTAATTACCTAGGAGGGCGGGGCTTAGCCCGGCTCTCCTATTTTTAAAAAAATATAGGAGAATCAAAATGGCAGAAATTACAGCTAAACTTGTAAAAGAGTTGCGTGAAAAATCTGGTGCCGGTGTTATGGACGCTAAAAAAGCGCTTGTAGAAACAGACGGTGACATCGAAAAAGCGATTGAATTGCTTCGTGAAAAGGGTATGGCTAAGGCAGCTAAGAAAGCTGACCGTGTTGCTGCAGAAGGTTTGACGGGTGTTTATGTTAACGGTAATGTTGCAGCAGTTATTGAAGTAAACGCTGAAACTGACTTCGTTGCGAAAAATGCTCAATTCGTTGAATTGGTAAATACTACAGCTAAAGTTATTGCTGAAGGAAAACCTGCTAATAATGAAGAAGCACTTGCTTTGACAATGCCTTCAGGTGAAACTCTTGAAGCTGCATACGTATCTGCAACAGCAACTATCGGAGAAAAAATCTCATTCCGTCGCTTTGCATTGATTGAAAAAACAGACGCACAACACTTTGGAGCTTACCAACATAACGGTGGACGTATCGGTGTTATTTCAGTTGTTGAAGGTGGAGACGAAGCACTTGCTAAACAATTGTCAATGCACATCGCAGCGATGAAACCAACAGTTCTTTCTTACAAAGAATTGGATGAGCAATTCGTTAAAGATGAGTTAGCACAGTTGAACCATGTTATCGACCAAGACAATGAAAGCCGTGCAATGGTTAACAAACCAGCTCTTCCACACTTGAAGTATGGATCAAAAGCTCAATTGACTGATGATGTTATTGCCCAAGCTGAAGCTGACATTAAAGCAGAGTTGGCTGCAGAAGGTAAACCAGAAAAAATCTGGGATAAGATCATCCCAGGTAAGATGGATCGCTTCATGCTTGACAACACTAAAGTTGACCAAGCATACACACTTCTTGCACAAGTCTACATCATGGATGACAGCAAGACAGTTGAAGCATACCTTGAATCAGTTAACGCTTCAGTAGTTGAGTTCGCTCGCTTTGAAGTTGGTGAAGGTATCGAAAAAGCTGCAAATGACTTTGAAGCTGAAGTTGCAGCTACAATGGCAGCAGCTTTGAATAACTAATAATAAAAAGAGGAAGCAGATTTGCTTCCTTTTTCATATAAAAAAATTTTATAAAAAAAATTAAAAAGCCCTTGTTAAAGGGCTTTGTGTATTTAGGAGACTACACTTCAAATTCATAGAGTGCTGTAGAGAGATAACGTTCACCGTTATCTGGTGCTAGAGCAAGAACTTTTTTACCTGTACCTAATTTCTTGGCAACCTCGATGGCTCCGTAGATAGCTGCAGCTGAAGAAATCCCTACAAGGAATCCTTCTTTTCCACCAATCTCACGGCCGAGTGCTAGTGCATCGTCTGATGTTACACGAACAATACCATCATAGGCATTTGTATCAAGTGTATCAGGAATAAATCCAGCTGAGATACCTTGAATTTTGTGTGGTCCAGGTTTTTCACCAGATAGAATAGCAGATTCGTCTGCCTCTACTGCAAAAACTTGAATGTTAGAATTTGCTGATTTGAGTGCATGAGAAACACCAGAAATCGTTCCACCGGTACCCACTCCAGCAACAAAGGCATCTAGTCCATCTTTACCGAAAGCAGCTAGTATTTCAGCTCCTGTTGTTCTTTCGTGTACTTCTGGATTTGCTGGGTTGTCAAATTGAAGAGGAAGGAAACCATCACGTTCAGCAGCGATTTCTTGAGCTTTAGCAATAGCGCCTTTCATTCCCTCACTACCAGGAGTTAGGACGAGTTCAGCACCATAAGCTTGGATAATCTTACGTCGTTCTACACTCATAGTTTCAGGCATAACGATGACGACTTTATACCCTTTAGCAGCACCTACCCATGAAAGTCCAATACCAGTGTTTCCACTTGTTGCTTCAACAATTGTAGAACCTGGTTTCAAAATACCGTCTTGTTCAGCTCTTTCAATCATGCTAAGAGCAATACGGTCTTTTACAGAAGAACCAGGGTTAAATGCTTCAAGTTTTACATAGACATCTGCAGCACCTTCTGGCACAATGTTGTTGAGTTTAACAATCGGAGTTTGACCGATTAGTTCAGTAATGTTGTTATAAATAGACATATGAATACCTCTTTGTATAAGATATCTCTAGTATAACGCTATCTATACCATTTGTAAAATATAGAAATCCTATCGAAGTGATAGGATTTTTTTATATCACAGGTCTAAGCCATTAATTTTTTAGCGATTGTGATAAGCTAATTCTAGTAAATAGGTGTAAAGTGGAACGATATCTGTTTTCTTTTTGAATTGCTTCATTTTCTAGTAGGTTTGGGCAAGCATCTTTTTATTTTGCTAATTAAAGTAGCGGTGAGAATGTCAGTGAAACACTGTATTATCTATTATTTACACTAAGTTTACAGGAACTTCAACTTCTCGTAAACCTTGATCAGTTAAGGTAACTTTTCCATGAAAAAATTCTACCAGTGCAGCTTTAATATTTTCTTTTTCTTCTTTATCAACATAAATCATCGTATCGACTTGATCTGTAAAGTTTGTCTCAAGTTCCATTAGATCATGTTCCTTAAGAAAGTTACTATACTCTTGGTACTGAGCGTAAGACATTTGAATAGCAATGCCAGCTTGTTCCTTTATTTCAATGATGCCAATTTCTTTGACAGCTAAGGCAACACTGCCAGCGTAAGCACGAATCAATCCTCCAGCGCCTAGTTTAATGCCACCAAAGTAGCGTGTCACGACTACACAGACATTAGTAAGATTGTGATTTTCTAGTACCCCAAGCATGGGAACTCCAGCAGTACCACTGGGCTCACCATCATCACTTGTACGTTTGATTTCACTACGTTCTCCAATAATGAAGGCAGAGCAGTTATGCGTAGCTTTGTAGTGTTCTTTTTTGATGGCAGTAATGAAGTCACGAGCCTCTTCTTCGCTATAAACACGCTTGGCATGGCAGATAAAGCGAGATTTTTTGATTTCTTCTTGGACTTGACCGTCCTCTTTAATTGTTCTAAATTCCATGATTTAATTGTACTAAAAAATCATTTAAAGCGCTAGGTTTTTACGAATAAAGAAGTATGAAAGTAAATCCAAATTATCTCGGTCGGTTGTTTACGGAGAATGAATTAACTAAAGAGGAACGTCTGTTGGCGGAGAAACTTCCAGCAATGAGAAAGGAGAAAGGGAAACTTTTCTGTCAACGTTGTGATAGTGCTATTTTAGATGAATGGTATTTGCCCATCGGTACTTACTATTGTAGGGAGTGTTTACTGATGAAGCGAGTCAGGAGTGATCATGCTTTATACTATTTTCCGCAGGAGGATTTTCCGAAGCAAGATGTTCTTAAATGGAGTGGTCAATTAACTCCTTTTCAAGAGAAGGTATCAGAGGGACTGATTCGAGCAGTAGACAAGCAGGAGCCAACCCTAGTTCATGCGGTAACAGGAGCTGGAAAGACAGAAATGATTTATCAAGTAGTAGCTAAAGTGATCAATGCGGGTGGTGCAGTATGCTTGGCTAGTCCTCGCATAGATGTTTGTTTGGAGCTGTACAAGCGCCTGCAAGATGATTTTGCTTGCGAGATATCTTTACTACACGGAGAATCAGAGCCGTATTTTCGAACACCACTAGTTGTTGCGACAACCCATCAGTTATTGAAGTTTTATCAAGCTTTTGATTTGCTGATAGTGGATGAAGTAGATGCCTTTCCTTATGTTGACAATCCCACGCTTTACCATGCTGTCAAGAATAGTGTAAAGGAGAATGGCTTGAGAATCTTTTTAACAGCGACTTCGACCGATGAGTTAGATAGGAAGGTCCGTTTAGGAGAACTAAAACGATTGAGCTTGCCAAGACGATTTCATGGAAATCCGTTGATTATTCCTAAACCTGTCTGGTTATCGGATTTTAATCACTGTTTAGAGAAAAATCGGTTGTCACCAAAGTTAAAGTCCTATATTGAGAAGCAGAGAAAGACAGCTTATCCGTTACTCATTTTTGCTTCAGAAATTAAGAAAGGGGAGCAGTTAAAACAAATTTTACAGGAGCAATTTCCAAATGAGAAAATTGGCTTTGTATCTTCTGTAACAGAAGATAGATTAGAGCAGGTACAAGCTTTTCGAGATGGAGAACTGACAATACTTATCAGTACGACAATATTGGAGCGTGGAGTTACCTTCCCTTGTGTGGATGTTTTCGTAGTAGAGGCCAATCATCGCCTTTTTACCAAGTCTAGCTTGATTCAGATTGGTGGACGAGTTGGGCGAAGCATGGATAGACCGACAGGAGATTTGCTTTTCTTCCATGATGGGTTAAATGCTTCAATCAAGAAGGCAATTATGGAAATTCAGCAGATGAATAAGGAGGCGGGGCTATGAAGTGCTTATTATGTGGGCAGACTATGAAGGCTGTTTTAACTTTTAGTAGTCTCTTACTTCTGAAAAATGATGTCTCTTGTCTTTGTTTAGATTGTGATTCTACTTTTGAGAGGATTGGAGAAGAGAACTGTTCAAACTGTATGAAAACAGGTTTGTCAACGAAGTGTCAAGATTGTCAATTTTGGTGTAAAGAAGGAGTTGAGGTCAGTCATAGAGCGATTTTTACTTACAATCAAGCTATGAAGGATTTTTTCAGTCGGTATAAGTTTGATGGAGACTTCCTTTTAAGAAAAGTTTTTGCTTCAGATTTAAGTGAGGAGTTAAAAAAGTACAAAGAGTATCAATTTGTTGTAATTCCCCTAAGTCCTGAAAGATTGCTCGAGAGGGGGTTTAACCAGGTTGAAGGTTTAGTTGAAGCAGCAGGGTTCTCTTTTCAAGACTTACTAGAGAAGAGAGAAGAGCGGGCCAGTTCTTCCAAAAATCGTTCAGAACGCTTGGGGACAGAACTTCCTTTCTTTATTAAAAGGGGAGTCACTATTCCTAAAAAAATCCTACTTATAGATGACATTTATACTACTGGAACAACTATAAATCGTGTGAAGAAGGTGTTGGAAGAAGCTGGTGCTGAGGATGTAAAAACATTTTCCCTTGTAAGATGAGGAAAAAATTTGCAAAAATAAAATGAAAGCGTTATAATGAAATCAGAAAAACAAAAATGTTTAGAAAGAAGGTACTCATATGATTAAATATAGTATCCGTGGTGAAAACCTAGAAGTAACAGAAGCAATTCGTGATTATGTAGTTTCTAAACTCGAAAAGATCGAAAAGTATTTTCAAGCTGAACAAGAGTTGGATGCTCGAGTTAACTTGAAGGTGTATCGTGAAAAAACGGCTAAAGTAGAGGTGACGATTCCGCTTGGCTCAATTACTCTTCGTGCAGAAGATGTGTCTCAAGATATGTATGGTTCAATTGACCTTGTAACCGATAAAATTGAACGTCAGATTCGTAAAAATAAAACAAAAATCGAGCGTAAAAATAAAAACAAGGTAGCAACTAGTCAATTATTTACAGATGCTTTGGTGGAAGATCCAAATGTTGTCCAGTCTAGAGTTGTTCGTTCAAAACAAATTGATTTAAAACCAATGGACTTGGAAGAAGCTATTCTACAGATGGATTTGTTGGGACATGATTTCTTTATCTATGTGGATGTTGAAGATCAGACAACCAATGTGATTTATCGTCGTGAGGATGGCGAGATTGGCTTGTTAGAAGTTAAAGAATCTTAATTTCAATATGTGTAAAGGAAGGTTTACTGAATTGTAAACCTCCTTTTTCTTATAATTGATAGAATTACTGATTACACTTTTAAAAAGTCGCTTTTTGGTGGTTATTATGGTATAATGGGTGCCAAGAGGTTTGGAATGAAAAAATTTTATGTAAGTCCTATTTTCCCCTTAATATTAGGAATAGTGGCGTTCGGAGTGCTATCTGTGCAACTTGTTTTTGTAACGAATACACTGGTAACGCTATTTCTTTTGCTACTTATTTTGGGTTCATATATTTTACTATTCATCCATCAGAGAGACTACTACTCAAAGAGTGAAGTAGAACAAATCCAGTATGTAAACCACCAAGCTGAAGATAGTTTGACAACCTTGTTAGAACAGATGCCTGTCGGAGTTATTAAACTAGACTTATCGTCAGGTGAAGTTGAATGGTTCAATCCTTACGCTGAATTGATTTTGACTAATGAAGTGGGCGAGATTGATGTTGCATTAATTCAAACAATTATAAAGGCTTCTGTGGGGAATCCAGGTTCTTATGCTACCTTAGGTGAAATCCGTTATTCGGTTCATATGGACAAGGTATCTGGAGTTCTTTATTTCTTTGATGTGTCTGGAGAATACGAAGCGACTGTTGAGTTAGTTACGAGTCGACCTGTGATTGGGATTGTCTCCGTTGACAACTATGATGACTTAGAAGATGAAACATCGGAGTCTGATATCAGTCATATTAATAGTTTTGTAGCCAATTTTGTTTCAGAATTTGCTGGTAAACATGCCATGTTCTCCCGTCGAGTAAGTATGGATCGCTTTTATCTATTTACGGACTACACGGTACTTGAGGGATTGATGAACGATAAATTTTCTGTTATTGATTCTTTCAGAGAAGAGGCGAAACAGAGACAGTTGCCCTTGACCTTAAGTATGGGATTTTCTTATGGTGATGGAAATCATGATGAGATAGGGAAAGTTGCATTGCTCAACTTGAACTTGGCTGAAGTACGTGGTGGCGACCAAGTGGTTGTCAAGGAGAATGACGAAACGAAAAATCCAGTTTATTTTGGTGGTGGATCTGCTGCCTCAATCAAGCGTACAAGGACACGTACGCGCGCTATGATGACAGCTATTTCAGATAAAATTAGAAGTGTAGATCAGGTTTTTGTAGTTGGTCACAAAAATCTTGATATGGATGCTTTGGGTTCTGCTGTAGGTATGCAGTTATTTGCTAGTAATGTAACAGAAAATAGTTATGCTCTTTATGATGAAGATCAAATGTCACCAGATATTGAACGAGCTGTTGCATTCTTAGAAAAAGAAGGAGTTACGAAGTTGTTGTCTGTTAAGGATGCAATGGGGATGGTGACCAATCGTTCTTTGTTGATTCTTGTAGACCATTCAAAGACAGCTTTAACTCTATCAAAAGATTTTTATGATTTATTTACTCAAACCATTGTTATTGACCACCACAGACGGGATCAGGATTTTCCAGACAATGCGGTTATTACTTATATCGAAAGTGGTGCAAGTAGTGCCAGTGAGTTGGTAACGGAATTGATTCAGTTCCAGAATTCTAAGAAAAATCGTTTGAGTCGTATGCAAGCAAGTGTTTTAATGGCTGGTATGATGTTGGATACTAAAAATTTCACCTCACGAGTGACTAGTCGGACATTTGATGTTGCTAGCTATCTCAGAACGAGAGGAAGTGATAGTATTGCTATCCAAGAGATTGCTGCAACAGATTTTGAAGAATATCGTGAGGTCAATGAACTGATTTTACAGGGGCGTAAATTAGGTTCAGATGTACTAATAGCGGAGGCTAAGGACTCGAAATGTTATGATACAGTTGTTATTAGTAAGGCAGCAGATGCCATGTTAGCTATGTCAGGTATTGAAGCGAGTTTTGTTCTTGCGAAGAATACACAAGGATTTATCTCTATCTCAGCTCGCAGTCGTAGTAAGCTGAATGTACAACGGATTATGGAAGAGCTGGGAGGTGGAGGCCACTTTAATTTGGCAGCAGCTCAAATTAAGGATTCAACCTTGTCAGAAGCAGGTGAAAAACTGACAGAAATTGTATTAAATGAAATAAAGGAAAAGGAGAAAGAAGAATGAAAGTAATCTTTTTAGCAGATGTCAAAGGAAAAGGTAAAAAAGGCGAAATTAAGGAAGTACCAACCGGGTATGCACAAAACTTTCTTATCAAAA
This sequence comes from Streptococcus pseudopneumoniae, assembly GCF_001076775.1. Lineage (GTDB taxonomy): Bacteria > Bacillota > Bacilli > Lactobacillales > Streptococcaceae > Streptococcus > Streptococcus pseudopneumoniae_G. The sequence goes on along the minus strand of NZ_JVGV01000011.1, from coordinate 115,478 downwards.
AGAATCTAGCCAAAGAAGCGACTGCTCAAGCTGTAGGTGAACTTCGTGGTAAACAAAAATCTGAAGAGAAAGCTCACGCTGAGATGATTGCAGAAGCAAAAGCAATTAAAGCCCAACTTGAAGCAGAAGAAACTGTTGTAGAATTTGTTGAAAAAGTTGGTCCAGATGGCCGTACTTTTGGTTCAATTACGAATAAGAAGATTGCAGAAGAATTGCAAAAGCAATTTGGAATTAAGATTGATAAACGTCATATCCAAGTGCAAGCTCCGATTCGGGCGGTTGGTTTGATTGATGTGCCAGTGAAAATCTATCAAGATATCACAAGTGTGATCAATCTTCGTGTGAAAGAAGGGTAAATTTACACTTTCTTGACAAGATTGTAAAAGGAAGGGAAGTCTGATGGCAGAAGTAGAAGAGTTACGAGTACAACCTCAAGATATCTTAGCTGAGCAATCCGTTTTAGGGGCTATCTTTATTGACGAGAGTAAGCTTGTTTTTGTGCGAGAATATATTGAGTCTCGGGACTTTTTTAAGTATGCCCATCGTTTGATTTTCCAAGCTATGGTCGATTTATCCGATCGTGGCGATGCTATAGATGCAACAACGGTTCGTACCATTCTTGATAATCAAGGTAATTTACAGAATATTGGTGGCCTGTCTTACTTGGTTGAGATTGTCAATTCTGTACCAACTTCTGCTAATGCGGAGTATTATGCTAAGATTGTTGCAGAGAAGGCCATGCTACGTCGATTAATCTCCAAGTTGACAGAGTCTGTCAATCAAGCTTACGAGGCTTCGCAACCAGCTGATGAAATCATTGCTCAGGCAGAAAAAGGCCTGATTGATGTCAGCGAAAATGCTAATCGAAGTGGATTTAAGAACATTCGAGATGTGTTGAATATCAACTTTGGAAATCTGGAAGCTCGCTCGCAACAAACGACCGATATTACAGGTATTGCGACAGGCTATCGTGACTTGGATCATATGACGACTGGACTTCATGAGGAGGAGTTGATTATCCTAGCAGCCCGTCCGGCGGTTGGTAAGACAGCCTTTGCTTTGAATATTGCTCAGAACATTGGGACTAAGTTGGACAAGACGGTAGCTATTTTCTCACTGGAAATGGGGGCGGAAAGTCTAGTGGATCGTATGTTGGCGGCAGAAGGTTTGGTGGAATCGCATTCTATCCGTACGGGTCAATTGACTGATGAGGAGTGGCAAAAATATACTATTGCTCAGGGTAATCTAGCTAACGCCAGTATCTATATCGATGATACGCCAGGAATTCGGATTACAGAGATTCGTTCTCGTTCTCGTAAACTGGCTCAAGAAACTGGAAATCTTGGTTTGATTTTAATAGACTATTTGCAGCTTATCACGGGAACTGGTCGGGAAAATCGTCAACAAGAGGTTTCAGAAATTTCACGTCAGTTAAAAATTTTAGCTAAGGAACTGAAGGTTCCAGTAATCGCTCTAAGTCAGCTTTCTCGTGGTGTAGAACAACGTCAGGATAAGAGACCGGTCTTGTCTGATATTCGTGAATCTGGGTCTATTGAGCAGGACGCTGATATTGTAGCCTTTCTTTATCGCGACGACTACTATGAGCGTGGTGGTGAAGAAGAGGAAGGCATACCGAATAATAAGGTAGAAGTTATTATCGAGAAAAACCGTAGTGGAGCTCGTGGAACGGTGGAATTAATTTTCCAAAAAGAATACAATAAATTTTCAAGTATCTCAAAGAGGGAGGCATAAGATGTCAGATGCATTTACAGATGTAGCCAAGATGAAAAAAATAAAAGAAGAAATCAAGGCACATGAGGGACAAGTCGTAGAAATGACTTTGGAGAATGGTCGTAAGCGCCAAAAAAATAGATTGGGTAAGCTAATTGAGGTTTATCCATCCCTATTTATCGTTGAATTTGGGAACGTTGAAGGAGATAAACAAGCTAATGTTTACGTTGAATCCTTTACTTACTCAGATATCCTTACAGAAAAGAATTTGATTCATTATCTTGACTAAAGTGAGAAATTTTCTCACTTTTTCTTTTTTTCTCCGAATAGTTTAAGTGAAGGTAATCTTCGATTTATATTATTTTTCAAGGAGGAAGAATGAAAATTTCACCATTTAAAGTAGCAGAGACAAGATTTTCTTTCAGAAAATCAGCTAAAAAGGTTGTTCCCTTTTTAGTAGTAGGATTGATGTTAGCAGCGGGTAATAGTGTATATGCCTATTCCGGAGGAAATGGATCGATTGCGCGTGGGGATGATTATCCTGCTCATTATAAAAATGGGAGTCAGGAGATTGATAAGTGGCGCATGTATTCTCGTCAATGTACTTCTTTTGCAGCTTTTCGTTTGAGTAATGTCAATGGTTTTGAGATTCCGGCTGCTTATGGGAATGCGAATGAATGGGGCTATCGTGCTCGTCGTGAAGGCTATCGTGTCGATAATAGACCAGCGATTGGCTCCATTGCTTGGTCGACTGCAGGAACTTATGGTCATGTTGCCTGGGTGTCAAATGTAATAGGAGATGAGATTGAGATTGAAGAATACAACTATGGAATAAGAGAATCTTACAACAAGCGTGTCGTGAAGGCGAATACTATGACTGGTTTTATTCATTTTAAGGATTTGCCTGGTGGCAGTGTTGGGAATAGTCAATCCTCAGTTTCAACAGGAGGAACACATTATTTTAAGACTAAGGCTGCTATCAAAAATCAGCCTCTAGCTAGCGCAACTGCAATTGATTACTATTATCCTGGGGAGAATGTTCATTATGATCAAATTCTCGAAAAAGATGGGTACAAGTGGTTGAGTTATACGGCTTATAACGGAAGTCGTCGTTATATCCAGCTAGAGGGAGTAACCTCTTCACAGAATTATCAGAATCAATCAGGAAATAGCTCTAACTATGGATCCAATAACAGTTCAACTGTCGGTTGGAAGAAAATAAATGGTAGTTGGTATCATTTCAAATCAAATGGGTCTAAATCAACAGGCTGGCTGAAAGATGGTTCTAGCTGGTATTATTTGAAATCATCTGGTGAAATGCAGACAGGATGGTTAAAGGAAAATGGTCTGTGGTATTATTTGGATAGTTCAGGTGCAATGAAAACGGGCTGGTACCAAGTATCTGGTAAGTGGTATTATTCTTACTCTTCAGGCGCCTTAGCTGTTAATACGACGGTGGATGGCTACAGAGTAAATAGTGATGGAGAACGAGTATAGAAAATGGGAGTAGGAAATTTTTCCTACTTTTTCTGTAAGCAGTTTCCTTGACATTTTTTTGGTTTTGCGCTATCATATGTCCATATAATATATGGGAGTCTGTGTACAGTCTGAGAGGAAGCGTTAAGCTTCGACCGCACCTGATCTGGGTAATGCCAGCGTAGGGAACGATACTTAGTCTAATCTTGACCTTTTCCATATATGGCAAAGGTTTTTCTTTTTATCAAAGGAAAACGAGAAGTGGAGGTTGTTATGAAAGCAAGCATTGCCTTGCAAGTTTTACCCCTATCACAGGGGATCAATCGGATTGCTGTTATTGATCAGGTCATTGATTACCTGCAAGCTCAAGAAGTGACTATGGTGGTGACACCATTTGAAACGGTCTTGGAAGGGGAGTTTGATGAGCTTATGCGCATTCTCAAAGAAGCGCTAGAAGTGGCAGGGCAGGAGGCAGATAATGTCTTTGCCAATGTCAAAATAAATGTAGGAGAGATTTTAAGTATTGATGAGAAACTTGAAAAGTATACTGAGACGACACATTAGTCTATTGGGCTTTCTAGGAGTCTTGTCAATCTGGCAGTTAGCAGGTTTTCTTAAACTTCTCCCCAAGTTTATTCTGCCGACACCTCTTGAAATCCTCCAGTCTTTTGTGCGCGATAGAGAATTTCTCTGGCACCATAGCTGGGCGACCTTGAGAGTGGCTTTACTGGGGCTGGTTCTGGGAGTTTTGATTGCCTGTATCATGGCTGTGCTCATGGACAGTTTGACTTGGCTTAACGATCTGATTTACCCTATGATGGTGGTTGTTCAGACTATCCCGACTATTGCCATAGCCCCTATCCTGGTTTTGTGGCTAGGTTATGGGATTTTGCCCAAGATTGTCTTGATTATCTTGACGACTACCTTTCCTATCATCGTCAGTATTTTGGACGGTTTTAGGCATTGTGATAAGGATATGCTGACCTTGTTTAGTCTGATGCAGGCCAAACCTTGGCAAATCCTGTGGCATTTTAAAATCCCAGTCAGCCTGCCTTACTTTTATGCAGGTCTGAGGGTCAGTGTCTCCTACGCCTTCATCACAACAGTGGTATCTGAGTGGTTGGGAGGCTTTGAAGGACTAGGTGTCTACATGATTCAGTCCAAGAAACTGTTTCAGTATGATACCATGTTTGCTATTATTATTCTGGTATCGATTATCAGCCTTCTGGGTATGAAGTTGGTCGATATCAGCGAGAAATATGTTATTAAATGGAAACGTTCGTAGAATTAGAATGTTTCAAAAAAGAAAAGAGGAAATCAAAATGAAAAAACCATGGAAAGTGTTTTTAACTGTTTTAACAGCTCTTGTAGCTGTTGTACTTGTGGCCTGTGGTCAAGGAACTGCTTCTAAGGATAACAAAGAGGCAGAACTCAAGAAAGTTGACTTTATCCTAGACTGGACACCAAATACCAACCACACAGGGCTTTATGTTGCTAAGGAAAAAGGTTATTTCAAAGAAGCTGGAGTGGATGTTGATTTGAAATTGCCACCAGAAGAAAGTTCTTCTGACTTGGTTATTAACGGTAAGGCACCATTTGCAGTCTATTTCCAAGACTATATGGCTAAAAAATTGGAAAAAGGAGCAGGAATTACTGCCGTTGCAGCTATTGTTGAACACAATACATCAGGAATCATCTCTCGTAAACCTGACAATGTAGCTAGTCCAAAGGACTTGGTTGGTAAGAAATACGGAACTTGGAATGACCCAACTGAACTTGCTATGTTGAAAACCTTGGTAGAATCTCAAGGTGGAGACTTTGAGAAGGTTGAAAAAGTACCAAATAACGACTCAAACTCAATCACACCGATTGCCAATGGCGTCTTTGATACTGCTTGGATTTACTACGGTTGGGATGGTATCCTTGCTAAATCTCAAGGTGTAGATGCTAACTTCATGTACTTGAAAGACTATGTCAAGGAGTTTGACTACTATTCACCAGTTATCATCGCAAACAACGACTATCTGAAAGACAATAAAGAAGAAGCACGTAAAGTTATCCAAGCCATCAAAAAAGGCTACCAATATGCCATGGAACATCCAGAAGAAGCTGCAGATATTCTCATCAAGAATGCGCCTGAACTCAAGGAAAAACGTGACTTTGTCATCGAATCTCAAAAATACTTGTCAAAAGAATACGCAAGCGACAAGGAAAAATGGGGTCAATTTGATGCAGCTCGCTGGAATGCCTTCTACAAATGGGATAAAGAAAATGGTATCCTTAAAGAAGACTTGACAGACAAAGGATTCACCAACGAATTTGTGAAATAATGACAGAGATTAGACTAGAACAAGTCAGTTATGCCTATGGTCAGGAGAGGATTTTAGAGGATATCAACCTGCAGGTGACTTCAGGTGAAGTGGTTTCTATCTTAGGCCCAAGTGGTGTTGGTAAGACTACGCTTTTCAACTTAATTGCGGGTATTTTAGAAGTTCAGTCAGGGAGAATTGTCCTTGATGGTGAAGAAAATCCCCAGGGGCGCGTGAGTTATATGTTGCAAAAGGATCTGCTCTTGGAGCACAAGACCGTGCTTGGTAATATCATTCTGCCCCTCTTGATTCAAAAAGTGGATAAGGCGGAAGCCGTTGCCCGAGCGGATGACATTCTTGCGACCTTCCAGTTGACAGCTGTAAGAGATAAATACCCTCATGAACTCAGTGGTGGGATGCGCCAGCGTGTAGCCTTGCTCCGAACCTACCTTTTCGGGCACAAGCTCTTTCTCTTAGACGAGGCCTTCAGCGCCTTGGATGAGATGACTAAGATGGAACTCCACGCTTGGTACCTTGAGATTCACAAGCAGTTGCAGCTAACAACCTTGATCATTACGCATAGTATCGAGGAGGCCCTCAGTCTCAGCGACCGCATCTATATCTTGAAAAATCGACCTGGGCAGATTGTTTCAGAAATTAAACTAGATTGGTCTGAAGATGAGGACAAGGAAGTCCAAAAGATTGCCTATAAACGTCAAATCTTGGCAGAATTAGGCTTAGATAAGTAGAAAAATAGGGAGTTGGTGAAGATTATCCTTTACCAGCGCCCTTTTTCTTTTAAAAATGAGAAAATTTCGGTATAATAGTCAAAGATAGTCAAGGTTCAAAGAGAGAGGTGGGTTTGTAATGAGATTTAAAAATACATCGGATCATATTGAGGCCTACATCAAGGCGATTTTAGATCAATCTGGTATTGTGGAGTTGCAACGGAGTCAGTTGGCAGATACTTTTCAGGTTGTTCCTAGTCAGATTAACTACGTGATCAAGACACGCTTTACGGAAAGTAGAGGCTACTTGGTTGAAAGTAAGCGTGGTGGCGGAGGCTACATTCGCATAGGACGGATTGAGTTTTCTAGTCATCATGAAATGCTCAGGGAGCTTCTTTACTCAATTGGTGAGCGGGTCAGTCAAGAAATTTATGAGGATATTCTGCAGCTTTTGGTTGAGCAGGAATTGATGACCAAGCAGGAGATGAATTTGCTGGTGGCAGTAGCTTTGGATCGCGTTCTAGGAGAAGAAGCTCCAGTTGTTCGTGCTAATATGTTACGACAGGTCATACAAGAGGTAGATAGAAAAGGGAAGTAAGATGAACTATTCAAAAGCATTGAATGAATGTATCGAAAGTGCCTACATGGTTGCTGGCCATTTTGGAGCTCGTTACCTAGAGTCTTGGCACTTGTTGATTGCCATGTCCAATCACAGTTATAGTGTGGCAGGGGCAACTTTAAATGATTATCCATATGAGATGGACCGTTTAGAAGAAGTTGCTTTGGAACTGACTGAAACGGACTATAGCCAGGATGAAACCTTTACGGAATTGCCGTTCTCCCATCGTTTGCAGGTTCTTTTTGACGAAGCAGAGTATGTAGCGTCAGTGGTCCATGCTAAGGTGCTAGGGACAGAGCATGTTCTCTATGCGATTTTGCATGATGGCAATGCCTTGGCGACTCGTATCTTGGAGAGGGCTGGTTTTTCTTATGAAGACAAGAAAGATCAGGTCAAGATTGCTGCCCTACGTCGAAATCTAGAAGAACGTGCAGGCTGGACTCGTGAAGACCTCAAGGCTCTACGCCAACGCCATCGTACAGTAGCTGACAAGCAAAATTCTATGGCCAATATGATGGGCATGCCGCAGACTCCGAGCGGAGGTCTCGAGGATTATACGCATGATTTGACAGAGCAAGCGCGTTCTGGCAAGTTAGAACCAGTCATCGGTCGGGACAAGGAAATCTCGCGTATGATTCAAATCTTAAGTCGTAAGACCAAGAATAATCCTGTCTTGGTTGGGGATGCTGGTGTTGGAAAAACTGCTCTGGCGCTTGGTCTTGCCCAGCGTATTGCTAGTGGTGATGTATCTGCGGAAATGGCTAAGATGCGCGTGTTGGAGCTGGATTTGATGAATGTCGTTGCAGGGACACGCTTCCGTGGTGACTTTGAAGAACGCATGAACAATATCATTAAGGATATTGAAGAAGATGGACAAGTCATCCTCTTTATAGATGAACTCCACACTATCATGGGTTCTGGTAGCGGTATTGATTCAACTTTGGATGCGGCCAATATCTTGAAACCAGCCTTGGCGCGTGGAACTTTGAGAACGGTTGGTGCGACCACTCAGGAAGAATATCAAAAACACATCGAAAAAGATGCGGCCCTTTCTCGTCGTTTCGCGAAAGTGACGATTGAAGAGCCAAGCGTGGCCGACAGTATGATCATTTTACAGGGTTTGAAGGCGACTTATGAGAAACATCACCGTGTGCAAATCACAGATGAAGCAGTTGAAACAGCTGTCAAGATGGCTCATCGTTACTTGACTAGTCGTCACTTGCCAGACTCTGCTATTGATCTCTTGGATGAAGCAGCAGCAACAGTGCAAAATAAGGCTAAGCATGTAAAAGCAGACGATTCAGGTTTGAGTCCAGCTGACAAGGCCTTGATAGATGGTAAGTGGAAACAGGCAGCTCAGTTAATCGCAAAAGAAGAGGAAGTGCCTGTCTATAAAGACTTGGTGACAGAGTCTGATATTTTGACCACCTTGAGTCGCTTGTCAGGTATTCCAGTCCAAAAACTGACTCAGACTGATGCTAAGAAATACCTAAACTTGGAAGCTGAACTGCACAAACGTGTCATCGGTCAAGATCAAGCTGTTTCAAGTATTAGCCGTGCCATTCGCCGCAATCAGTCAGGGATTCGCAGTCACAAGCGTCCGATTGGTTCCTTTATGTTCCTAGGACCTACAGGTGTCGGTAAGACCGAATTGGCCAAGGCTCTAGCAGAAGTTCTTTTTGATGACGAATCAGCCCTTATCCGCTTTGACATGAGTGAGTATATGGAGAAATTCGCAGCCAGTCGTCTCAACGGAGCTCCTCCGGGATATGTGGGTTATGAAGAAGGTGGGGAGTTGACCGAGAAGGTTCGCAACAAACCATACTCTGTTCTACTCTTTGATGAGGTAGAAAAAGCCCACCCAGACATCTTTAATGTCCTCTTGCAGGTCTTGGATGATGGTGTCTTGACCGATAGCAAGGGTCGCAAGGTTGACTTTTCAAATACCATTATTATCATGACGTCAAATCTTGGTGCGACAGCCCTTCGGGATGACAAGACTGTCGGATTTGGGGCTAAGGATATTCGTTTTGACCAGGAAAATATGGAAAAACGCATGTTTGAAGAGCTGAAAAAAGCTTATAGACCGGAGTTTATCAACCGTATTGATGAAAAGGTGGTCTTCCATAGCCTGTCTAGCGACCATATGCAGGAAGTGGTGAAGATTATGGTTAAACCTTTAGTTGCAAGTTTGGCTGAAAAAGGCATTGACTTGAAATTACAAGCTTCCGCACTGAAATTATTGGCCAATCAAGGATATGACCCAGAGATGGGAGCTCGTCCACTTCGTAGAACTCTACAAACAGAAGTGGAAGACAAGTTGGCAGAACTTCTTCTCAAGGGAGAATTAGAGGCAGGCAGCACACTTAAGATTGGTGTTAAAGCAGGCCAGTTAAAATTTGATATTGCATAAAAATGGAGAATCAGGAGCAATCTTGATTCTTTTTTTCGCAATTTTTTTATAAAAAATGATAAAAAACTATTGAAAAAACAAAAATATAGTTTATAATAAAAACATAGACAACGAAAATATCAAAAAATATAAAAAGGTAATGCGTTTATGAAAAAGAAAACAGCAGTGGTATTTGGGACCTTTGCCCCTCTTCATCAGGGTCATATCGATCTGATTCAGCGAGCGAAGCGGCAGTGTGACCAGGTCTGGGTTGTAGTTTCAGGCTATGAGGGAGATAGAGGGGAACAGGTAGGCTTAACTCTTCAAAAGAGATTTCGCTATATCCGAGAGGCCTTTGGTGATGACGAGTTGACCTCTGTCTGCAAGTTAGATGAAACCAATCTTCCCCGTTACCCTATGGGCTGGCAGGAGTGGTTGAATCAGATGTTTGCAGAGATTTCCTATGATGAAACCCAGCAAGAACTAATTTTCTTTGTGGGAGAAGCAGACTACCAGCAAGAACTATCTAATCGTGGCTTTGAGACTGTCTTGCAAGAAAGAAAGTTTGGTATTTCAGCGACTATGATTCGAGAAAATCCAAGCAAATATTGGAAATATATTGCTCAACCCTTCCGACGTCAGTTTACAAAGAAAGTGTTGATTATGGGAAGTGCTAGCAATGGGAAGACCACTCTGGCCAAGGATTTGGCTAGGTATTACGATGCACCAGTTAGTTTGGAATACGCACGTGAGTACCAGATCAAAAACAATGTCCGCGACGATGAATTGACTCCAAAAGATTACTATTATCTCCTGTTGGGGCAGTATGACCAGACCTCTAAGTTAATTGATAGCAATGCCAATAGGGGACTGGTGATAGCAGACACCAACTCCTTAGTAACCAAGGGCTACTATGATTATTATATGGAGACTGAGGACCAAGGGGATTTATCAGGAGAGACTTTTGATAATCTCTTTGCCTCGATCTTGGCTAAGGAAAAATGGGACTTGATTCTCTTTGTGCAACCGGTCGGTTCCTATGTCAATGACGGATTTAGAGATATGACCATGGCAGAAGACCATATTCGTCATAGTTTTTCCCAGCATTTGGACCAGATGAGAGAGCGCTACTTAGCAAACATTCCACTAGTTTATCTAGCTGAGGATTACCTAGGCAATTATGAAGCAGCCAAAGTGGCTATTGATGCCATTTACCAAGCAGATTAGGAGAAAAATATGAAAAAACTAACTAAAAAAATCACACAATTTATCGAAAACTTTAAAAATGTCCATGCGGAAGCCCGCAAAATTGGTTTTGCAGGAATTATGAACCTGCTCTGGAAAGATCTCTTTGTCGGCCGTAGTCTTTTCCAGTGGTTGTATCTCATCGTCCTGTCAAGTGTTCCCTTGATCTTGGAATTCACTCAAAATACGGATAGTCACGATTGGTTAAGCTTGTTTGCATCTTGGACTGGGATTGTCTGTGTTATCTTGGTAGCAGAAGGGCGTGCAAGCAATTATCTCTTTGGGGCCATTAACTCTGCTATCTATTTGATTTTGGCCATGAATGCGACTTTTTATGGCGAAGTTTTGACGACAGTTTACTTCTTTGTCATGCAGCCGATTGGTCTCTATGCTTGGCTGTCCAACCGTATCAATGACCAAGGAAAAGCAGAAGAATCTCACTTTGAAGCTAAGAAATTATCTGTGCTTGACTGGCTCAAGTACTTGGCCTTGACTGCTATCATTTGGATTGGTATGGGCTTAGCTTACCAAAGTATCCATAGTGCTCGCCCTTTCCGCGATAGTGTTACCGATGCGACCAATGGTGTCGGTCAGCTCTTGATGACACGTCTCTACCGTGAGCAATGGATTTTCTGGATTGCAACTAATCTCTTTAGTATTTACCTCTGGTGGGGTGAAAACATCCACATCCAAGGGATGTACTGGGTTTACACACTCAATAGTCTAGTAGGTTGGTACCAATGGACCAAGGCAGTTCGTAAGGAGGCATAAAATGGCGGACACGATGATTCCAGAAGGGATGACAGAGAGAGAATATTTTGAAATCCATGCAAGTCAGGAAGAGTTTTTAGACTGGTACTACAAGCAGGAACTCCCTCAATACGAAAAACCAAGTGTGACGGTGGATATGGTAGCCTACTGCTTTGTCGAAGGAAAGATCAAACTCTTATTAATTCGTCGCAAGGCTCATCCATATCAAAATTGTTTAGCGCTAGTTGGAGGATTTATGGACAAGGGCGAAGATGCTGCGCATGCCTGTCAGCGTGAGGTGAGAGAAGAAGTCAATCTCGATCTTCCTTTGGAAAAAATTGAGCAATTGATGACCGTATCGACTCCCGGCCGTGACCCACGGGGCTGGACAGTGACCATTGCCCACTTGGTTTATTTGCCTAGTCGTGCATTAGACCTTGTTCAGGCAGGAGATGATGCCAAGGATATCGTTTTCGTAGATGTTGATTTTCAGACAGGCAAATGCTATCTAGAGGGAGTGGAGCTGGAGGAGCAAGCCTTCGCTTTTGATCATTATGCCATTATCCAAGAATCCATCAAACGAATCCAAGGCCGTCTCGACTGGAATCCGACCTTCCTTTATCTGCTGGAGGAGGAGTTCACCGTCTACGAAGGAACTGAACTGGTCAATCTTATCAACCCCGGTCGTCCAATCGTCAGTAATAACTTTCTCGTAAAATACGGAGAATATGTAGAAGAAGTCGGACTCAAACGAGTGCCTAAAAAGAAACCAAGAAAAACCTATCGATTGAAATAAAAAACGAGGTCGGGAAAAGTTCCCGATCTCTTTATTTGCCTTTATTAGTTTGATTTGCTGTTGCGACTGTTTTAGGGATGGCCATCTTTCTTAGAATTGCTCAACATGTGAGTAAAGAAGTCTTTGTATCGATACTTGAGATAGTTCTCATGTAAAAATAACAAGGCGATATAAACAATCAAAAAGATTGTAGTCAGATAAAACACATCAAATGCAGTTTGCGCATAGTAAGCGGCTGATTGATAAGAGCCAATTGCTCCCAAAATCAACCAAGGAAGATACTTATAATACTTATTTAGCATAAGCCTACACCTCCTATATTCTATTTCAATGTTATTATATTCCTTTGCACTTAAAGGTGCAAGCGATTACACAAAAATAAATTCAAATTTTTAATAGGAAAATCTCCTGCTTTTCCGTTTTATTACGAATAGAAGAGTAGGAGGAGTAAATGTATCTAAAGTATTTAAGATTTTTAAAATAGTTTAGATAAATTGTTGACATATTTAAATCCTAATGTTACAATTATATTACAAAAAGATTTCTTTATATTTCTAAAATATTACAAAGGAGTAGAAAAATGAAAAAGAAAACCTATATCAAATTGATGGCAGCAACTGTATTGGCTTCAACCTTGCTATTAGGAGCTTGTGGAAATAAAAAGGAAACAACTCAAGCAAGCAGTTCTGCTAAGACAAGCCAGTCATCAAGTTCTAAAGCAACTTCTTCTAACAAAGAAAGCAAGACTCAGAAGTCTTCAAGTTCAGCTTCATCTGAAAAGGCCAAGGCGTCTACTGACCAGTCTTCAGCAAGCGCAACACCATCACAAGCGATCCCTGCACCAGAACAAAGACAAGGTCATGAAGTGTCTAATCAACAGGTAGCTAGCCAACAAACTCCTGCTCAGGCTCCTTCAACTCAACAAGCTCCTCAAGCCCAGTCTAACCAATCAAGCTATGATCCTACAACTGACCGCAAACTTCAAGACAAGCAAGCAGAGCAAAATAAACGCTACAAGGGTGTTTTAACCATGGTAGATGGTGATTTCTCAGCTGCAGCGGGCAATTGGAAGGGAGCCAATGGCGAAACCATCACAGTTTCATCAGGTGGTCAATTTACAGTAGAATCTGCTGATGGAAAGAAAGAAAATTACTCTATCAAAGGCTATTCTTATACTCTTGACGATGGTAAGTATAATGCTAAAATCGGTGGAGGGAAAGTTATCCAAATTACAACAGGAGCGGATGGCAAGGTTTCCAGTGTTGCTTTGAGTCAATAATAATCCTCAGTATTTGAATTTTTACAATCAAAAACCCGTAACCTTTAAGAGAGTTACGGGTTTTAAACTATTAAGCCTTATCCAGTTGCAAGAGGGCTTCAATCTCTGCTAGGGTGCTAGCTTGTGAAATAGCTCCACGGAGCTTGGCTGCGCCAGATGTTCCACGGAGGTAGTGAGGAGCGAGTCCACGGAATTCACGAACTGCTACGTTTTCCCCCTTGAGGTTAATCAAACGTTTCAAGTGTTCGTAGACGATTTTCATCTTGTCTTCAAAAGTCAAATCAGGGAGGATTTTACCTACTAGAAGATTGTATCAGTTATATTTCGAAAGAAAAAAGAATAAATTTAACTATAAAACCTGTTTTATTGAATGAAAAAATGGTAGAATAAACATCAATATCAAGAGAAATGTGGAGTGTTGCAAACAATGAAGTCAAAAATGTTTCGATTTTATTTTGTTTTGTTATTTATTTTCTTTTTTTATTTTTCGTTTTCAATATTTAACCGAACGTACAGTGGAATCACCGTAGATAAACATGATAATGAGTGGATAGTTAGACAAGTCCATAATCTGGGAAGCTTTGCAAATCATCAAGAGATAATAGGGTCATCAATTATACAAATAGACGGTCAGAGTCCAGATAGTAATTTCTTATTATCTCGATTCTTAATTGTTGAACCGCTTCATTCTGTGACAGTGTTAGATAGAGGAATTTCAAAGAATTTAATAATAGAATCTGGGAAATCAAGCCAAATTATCTTTCTTGTTTTATCAACCATTGCTTTTCTGATTCTACTGTTATTTCGCTTATACATAAAAGGGAGAAGTAGAGGAAAAACTGGAAAACGATATTTTTATTTTATTATTTATACTAGTCTGATGTTATTATCGATTATTCCATCAAGTATAGGAGATGTATTTGGTCGTAGTCTATTAATTTCATACTTGACTTTATTTCCATTATTCATGGATATTTTCATTAGAGTGTTAGTCCTGAAGATAAAAGGTTCAACCATTTCTAACTTTTCTCGTATTATACTGGGCTATTCACTCATCACTCAACTTTTGTTTGTTTATAATCTTATACAGCCCATTGATTTTTTGACTATCTTTTTTTCTAGGGGGGTATTTTATTTAGTATTTTTCTTTTTAGTTATCCTGCTGTTAAAGATGCTTATAAGTTACTCTCAGATAAGAGAAATGTTGCCAATTCATACCTTATTTTTAGCAGTTCTTGCCTTATTTCCTCTATTTTTTGGATATATTTTTCCGATTGGTAAGGAAGTTTCGTTTATTTATAGTATTCCTCTATTGTTGCTTATTTTGTTCTCTATTGTAAATAACTTGATACTAGAGCGAATGATATATGTTGCTTGGAAGTGGAACCCGTTCATATATAACTTGATATTTGCCGTTTTTTTTACTAGTTTAATTATTCTTTTTAGTCTGTTATTAAGAGAATTTTCTCCAATTTTTTTCGTTCTTTACACTTTTCTTTTTTCGCTAGCTTTGTTACCTGAAATAAGAAAAATGATGTTGATTAGTCATAAAATGGAGGGAATCTTTAGTAGTTTTCATACTTTTGTAGCTACTGAATTGGAGAGGGAAGAAATTGCAACGTTTATACATGATACTACAATTCAGAAGGTTATTTATTATAAAAAGCAGTTAGAAATTAGTGAACAAATTAATAGGGTAGCTTTATTAGAGATGTTGGATGATATTGTCTTTGAATTAAGAGATTTATGTTCCAATATCTATCCCTTAATGGTGCATGAATTAGGGCTGAAAGAATCTATTACTAGCATATTAAACCAATTCATGAAGATGGAAACTGTTTCGATTATGACAACTTTTTCAATAGATGAAGAAAAAGTTAATGATAAAGTGGGCACGTTTATATTAAGGACAGTTAAAGAACTAGTAAATAATAGTATTCTTCATGGGAATGCTAGAGAAATTACTGTAGATTTATCTACAAAAGAAAAGATTTTATCAATTGTAGTTATAGATGATGGTATTTTTAAGGGAAACTATCAGTCTAATGAATATCATTTTGGTTTAAATAGAATTGTAGAGAAGGTTCATTTATTGGGGGGAACTGTTCAGATAAATATAGAACCTACAAGTGTGAAGATACGAATACCTATAGAAGGGAAGAAAAATGATTCGTTTGGTTTTGATTGATGATCACAGTTTAGTATTACAAGGATTGGAGAACTATTTTTTAAAGGAAGATGACTTTAAAATTGTTGGTTCCTATACAGAAGTAGCAGATTTATTTCTTTGTCTCAAGCATGAAAAGGTAGATGTGCTAGTTATGGATTTTATGCTGAAAGGAGTAACGGCATTTGATGTTATTAGTCAAATAAATAGATTTCTGAATACAGTTCCCAAGATAGTTCTTTTATCAGGATTTTATGACACTTTGTTACATAAGAGAGCGATGGACTTTGGGATTCAAGCTTTTTTACCCAAAGAAAGTTCTTATTTGGATGTTAAAAGTGCAATTTATGCTGTTTATAAGGGCAATCATGTTATCCCAGATGGTTTGTTAGAAAAGCAAGAAAATAATCTATTGACAGATACGGAGTTAAGTGTATTGGAACTTATTGTAAAAGAATATTCTAATGAAAAGATAGCAAATAGTTTATTTGTCAGCAGGAGAACAGTAGATACCCATGTTTCAAATATTTGTTCAAAGTTGGGAGTGACGAGTAGAGTTGGAGCTGTACGTGAGGCTATTCGATTAAATCTAGTGTCTTTATAATTTTATCCTAAAAAGGCAAGAAGGTTTTCGTAAATTACGGATTCTTTCTTGTCTTTTTTTGTTTAATATAGAGTAAGTTTAACAGATTGGAGAAGGATATGCTAACAGTAGATTATTTACTTGGAGACAATAAAAATCGCTATTTTGGTAGAGGACATAAGAGAACGATTTATGAAGTTAAGTTGAAAAATATTTTAGAAGGGGTTGGGTCTCTTCATCAAGAAGGTTTGTGGTCTAGTAAACAATCTGAAATTATACAGCAGCACCTGAGTACATTAGATGGAATAGTATTAGCACATTTATTTGGAAGTGAAATACTGAAAAGAATGGGAGTGAGCTTAAATCAGTATAGGTTAAGCCATTTTGAGATAAAGTCAGGGATAAAAGCTATAGAAGAATTGGTAAATTTAAAATTAGAATTACAAAATTTCAAAATGACGAACCAAGTAATTGAATTTGATTGCTTGGTAATGGATATGAAAGTTTGTTTAGGATATCAATTATTAGAATGTATGGAAAATGTAGCTGCTATAGGAGAACAAGGTAGAGATTTTTTATCAACTCATTTGAGAGATAGACAACATGATATATACGATGTTGAGTTTTCAGATAGTAGTATATCTTGTAAAGCAGAGCAAGTATTGATCAAAGATATTGAATATAGTGGTGTAGGTAGTCTAGAAAAGAATTATTATAGTTTGTTAGAACTTCTGATTATTTTTTCTCAAATGGCAGAGATGTTGGCCTACCATATAGAAGAGATATCTCGAGAAGAGAGCAATACCATGTGGATGAAGCAAGTGAGTGCAGACTTGAATTCACCAATTTTGAACGGAGTAGTAGAGCTTAGTGGTAGTGTTTCAAAAAATAGATTATTAAAAATTAGAGAAGAGTATTGGAAAGTCTACGAAATGTCCGGATATGATATAGATCATAAGGTAGTCTTTAAAAGTAAAATAGCTCAAAAATTACCTGATGGAGGGGGACAGTGATGGGAAATAGAGAATTAAGGTTAGTCATATCAGGAACTTATTCTACAGGTAAGACAACAACTGCTACAGCTCTTTCGATTGCAACGGGACTTCCCTTAATTGACGCTTTATCTGCGAGGGAAATTTTGACAGATTTATATCCTGGCAGAAGATTTCAGGATATGTCATCAACCGAATTAATGGCACTAGGGCTAAAGCGTTTTGAAGAGAGAATTCGTACGGAAGGAATTTTATACAAGGAACATGGAAGTTTTCTATCAGATGGTTCAGTATTGAATGAATGGATTTACGGGACTGTTCGAATGAGGGTAGGAATTAACCCAGGATCAGCATTCATTCATCGATTGATGAAATCTATTTTAGGTATTCCAGGTCGACGATTTTTCAAAAAATATTTGACTGCCTATGGGGTTGTATCTAAGAATCATGCGAAATTGTGGTATACAGATGTTGTTCATTTACCAGTAGAGTTTGCAATGGATCCAGATGGGCATAGACCAGTATCTGAAGAGTATCGAAATTTATCAGATGAGGAATTATATGAAGCTTATAGGAATTTAGGTATAACACCTTATTGTGTAAAAGGTAGTCAGAAAGAACGGTTAAATCAGATCATTCAACATTATAGGTTGCCAATAGTTGTTCCAGTAGATGAGGCTATTTCCTTAGCTGAAAAGGTTATACGAGAAAACAGGGAAGCGGTATCTAAACGTATCATAGAGCAGTATGAAGAGCCTACATTAAAGGAAAAAATAAAATTTATGACAAGATATTAGGAGTATGTATGATTCAGTTTCAAAATGTTAGTAAGATTTATAAGGTGGGGGAGCAAGAAGTTCGTGCTTTAGATCAAGTTAGTTTTTCCATTGAGAAAGGGAAATTTACAGTTATTTTAGGTCCATCAGGTTCAGGGAAAAGTACGTTACTAAATTTACTTGGTGGGATGGATCGTGCGACATCGGGAACCTTTATATTTGATGAGGAACTAGTAACAAAATTTACAGACAAGGAATTATCTGCTTATCGAAAAGATAAAATTGGTTTTGTTTTTCAATTTTATAACTTAGTTCCAAGTTTAACAGCCAAGGAGAATATAGGTATTGCAGCAAATTTAGTGAAAAACAATAAAGAAATTGATATGTATTTAGATCAAGTTGGTTTACTTCATAGAAAAAATAATTTTCCTAATCAACTTTCTGGAGGTGAAATGCAACGTGTATCAATTGCAAGGGCATTGGCTAAAGAGCCTAGTCTATTATTGTGTGATGAACCTACAGGAGCGTTAGATTCAAAGACAGGCGATAGTATTTTAACTTTATTGAAGGAAGTTTCTAGAAATGGGAATGCTGCAGTTGTAATGGTTACACACAATAGAGAGTTTGCTAAATTTGCAGATCGAGTTATATATTTGAAAGATGGAAGTATTGAAAAAATAGAGAATAATGAAGAGGTGTTGGGATGAGGTATCTTCATATAAAATTATTAAGAGATCTCCGGCAAAATTGGCAACAATTTTTCTCTGTTTTTCTGATGTCTCTATTAAGTGTATTAATCTTTGTAGGTCTACAAGGAGCTTGGCATGGACTTGAAAAGAGTCTAGAGAGTTATTTGAAACAATCTGAACTTCCTGTTGTTTGGGTTCAAGCGAGACAGATTGATGAATCAAAAATCAAGCAGGTTGAACAATTATCTTCTGTTGAAAAAGTTGTCAGTAAAAAGAAAGGCTTTGCTAATATTGTTCGTTTAGACAAGACTGACGGACGAATCAATCTTGAAACGATTACAGATAATCAACTGGTTACAGTAACAGAAGGAAGTCCTTTTTCTGAGGGAAAACAAGATTCGATTTGGATTGATGGGAATTATGCGAAGAAGAATCATTTACAGATTGGAGATTCAATTTCTATTTCATCAAGGGGGAAACAGATAGATTTAGAAATTGTAGGATTTGTTCAGGCAACAGATAAGATTTATTTTACAGGTAGTATGGAATATATAGCTCCAAATCCTGACAATGATGCCTATGGTTATATTGCAGATAATGAAATTGCAAAAGGAATTCTGGGTTTATCGTCAGATAATGCCTTAGAAATTTATGGCTCTAAGATAGATTTGCGAGGAGATTTAGAGTCTATTTTTGGGGGCGATTTAGTTTCTTATCAAGATCAAAAAAGTTTAACTGAAATATCAGAAGCTACCGATCGAGTTGGGCAAATTAGAAACTTATCTTACTTATTTTCTTTTATCTTTATTTTGTTAGCTATTTTGGCTATGTTTACAACTATTCAGCGTTTGATTGATGGCCAAACAAAAGAGATTGCTGTATTAAAGGCTTTAGGTTTTTCAAATCAGGCTATCAGTTTACATTATATTTTATTTGGCTTAGTAGTGAGTTTATTAGGAAGTTTCACAGGATTTACTATATCTCCCTTGATGTCATGGTTTGTACTAGAAACTCAAAAGTCAATGTTTACACTTCCAAATTGGCAAATCTCTTATTCATCTTCATCAATAGTCGTTGGTATTGTAGTCATTATTATTTGTATTTTAGCTGCCTATTTAGCTTCTAGAGAGTCAGCTAGAGGCTTACCAGCAATATTTTTAAGAGGTAAAGAAAAAGTTGCTAAATCTGTCTTTGTGGAAAGATTTTCCTCTATCTGGCAACGAATTTCTTATCCTTCAAGATGGGCAATTCGGGATGCCTCGTTTAATCGTATTCGAGTTTTGATGGGAATCGTGGGAGTTGCAGGAAGTATGATGTTACTGATTGCTGGAATTGGTATGCCTGTGTCCATGAATCATCTTGTTGATAAGGCATATAATGAAGATTTTTCTTATTCAAAACGACTGACCGTAGCGGATTATACCACTTCTAAGTCCAGATATGGTGGGCAAGGTGTACAAATTTCACAAGCACATTTTAATCCAGATGATGGTTACAATCGTTTATTGATTATATTTGATGATGGAGATATGATTCAAGCAAAAACAGAGAGTGCTGATTCTTTGAAAGATGATGGTTTATATGTAACTAGATCATTTGCCCATTTAGCAGGTATTAAAGTCGGAGATTTTTTAAATGTGACTCCCTATCAAGATGGTCATACTTACAAGTTTGAAGTAAAAGGGATTGTCACAAGTGAAACCAATCAAGGGGCTTATCTTCATGCTAGAGTCTTTGAAAAAGCAGGGGGAGATTTTACTCCACATACTTTATTAGTTGGGCCGGAGGTGGACGAAGATACTATTAAGCAAGACAAAGGTGTTCTATCTGTCATTGAAAAAGGGAGCCAAGAAAAAAATGCCTATGATTTTGTATCTAGTTTGATGAGTGTATTTCTAATGATTATTGGCTTTGCCTTATTGCTTGTTATTATTGTTCTCTATAATCTGGGCTCTTTAAACTTTGTAGAGAGAATGAGAGACTATGCTACATTACAAGTATTAGGATTTTCTAATCAATATCTACAGATGGTAACTCTTTTTGAGACTATACTAACTACCTTTATTGGTTGGCTAGTAGGAATTCCTTTAGGCATATGGTTTTTGAAAGAATATGTAGCAACATTTTCGACGATTCGAATTGAGTATACCGCTTATGTCAGTATGTATGTCCTTGCTTCTGCTACGTTATTGGTTTGGTTTACATCTTTAGGGACTGCTTATTTTATTAGTCTTCGTATGAGAAAGATTGACATGATTAGTGCTCTAAAGGGGGTAGACTAGTATGGTCAGTTCTGAGTGAATCTATAGACATTTATGAATAATTGTTAATCATCAGTTCTAATACTCAATGAAAATCAAAGAGCAAACTAGGAAGCTAGCCGCAGGCTGCTCAAAGCACTGCTTTGAGGTTGTAGATAGAACTGACGAAGTCAGCTCAAAACACTGTTTTGAGGTTGTGGATAGAACTGACGAAGTCAGTAACCATACCTACGGTAAGGCGATGCTGACGTGGTTTGAATTTGATTTTCGAAGAGTATAAGGTCCAAATTTACCTATTTGTGTTTCGGTTCACTGCATTACTGCATTCAAAATCCGTCAGCTCAATAAGAGTTGACGGATTCTTTTATACTTGTACTTGGGTTAAAAATTCTTCTGTAGTAAGAATTTGAGCAAACTCATCTTGTAGAGAAAGGAGATTAATCTCATGGATAGTCTCAGGAGAGATGGCCTGACCGTTTTTGTTAGATAGGGTAAAACTGGCAGTGGCATCTGCTAGTAAAGTGACTTCAAAACCAAGATTTGCTGCCATTCGTGTCGTAGTAGATACACAATGAGGCAGGGTCAAACCAACAACGACTATATGACAAATCTGTTTTTTTCGTAAATATGTTTCAAGATTTGTTCCAATAAAGGCGCTATTAACCGTTTTTTGAAAGACAGGTTCTGAGGTGATCGGTTCAAATCCACTTTTAAACACCTGATTTTGTTTGTTATGAAATTGCGACTGGGGATTGTCAGATATGTGTTGAACGTGTAAGACTGGAAGATCGTGTTTACGAAAGTATGCCAGTACCCTCAGTGCTTGATGTTCAGCTTGAGGGTTGTTCCGTTCTCCCCAGATAGGGTTATCAAATGCTTTTTGCATATCGATAATCAGTAGAGCCGTATGAACCATTTTAAGCCTTATCCAATTGCAAGAGGGCTTCAATCTCTGCTAGGGTACTAGCTTGTGAAATGGCTCCACGGAGTTTGGCTGCGCCAGATGTTCCACGGAGGTAGTGAGGAGCGAGGCCACGGAATTCACGAACTGCTACGTTTTCTCCTTTGAGGTTAATCAAGCGTTTCAAATGTTCGTAGGCGATTTTCATCTTGTCTTCAAAGGTCAAATCAGGGAGGATTTCTCCTGTTTCAAAGTAATGGTTGATTTGGTTGAAGAGGTAAGGATTTCCCATAGCAGCGCGGCCAATCATGACTGCATCAGCACCGACTTCTTCGATGCGTTGTTTGGCTTCTTGGACTGTACGGATGTCACCGTTGGCGATAAATGGAATCTTGGTCAGAGCTTGAGCTACGTTGTGCAAGGTCTCAAGGTCTGCATGACCTGTATACATTTGTTCACGGGTACGGCCATGCATGGCGAGGGCAGAAACACCTGCAGCTTCAGCAGCGAGGGCATTTTCTACTGCGAGAGATGGGTCAGCCCAGCCGGTACGCATCTTGACAGTAAGTGGAATATCAAGGACAGACTGGACCTTGTTGATGATAGAGTAGATCTTGTCTGGATCCTTGAGCCACATAGCGCCAGCTTCGTTCTTCACGATTTTATTAACTGGGCAGCCCATGTTGATATCCACGATATCGGTTTTGGTGTTTTCTTGGATGAATTCTGCTGCGCGTGCTAGGCTGTCTTCATCACTACCAAAGAGTTGGATAGAGACAGGGTTTTCGCCTTCGTCAATATGAAGCATGTGCAGGGTTTTTTCGTTGTTGTATTGGATTCCCTTGTCAGAGACCATTTCCATTACAACGAGTCCAGCTCCGAGCTCTTTTGCAATAGTACGAAAGGCTGAGTTGGTCACGCCAGCCATGGGTGCTAAAACGGTACGATTGGGAATCTCAACATTGCCAATCATAAAAGGTGTATTAAGATTTGTCACGAATGAGTTCCTCCAGGTCGTTTTCATCAAAGTTATAGGTAGTTTGGCAGAATTGACAAGTGATTTCTGCTCCGTGGTCTTCCTCTTTCATTTCCTGTAAGTCTGAGCTTGGAAGGCTAGCAAGAGCGTTCATAAAGCGTTCATGGCTACAGTCACATTGGAAACGGATTTCTTCTTCAGAAAGACGCTTGTAGGCCTCGTCACCGTAGATTGCCTTGAGGAGGGCTTCGATATGGTCTTCGCTTTCTAGAAGGGTTGAGATAGCTGGCATTTCTTGGATGCGTTTCTCAAAACGAGCAATCTCTTCTTCCTTGGCTCCTGGCAAGACTTGGACTAGGAAACCACCTGCAACCTTGACCTTGTCTTCTTCGTCCAAAAGGACATTGAGACCGACTGCTGAAGGGGTTTGTTGGCTTTCAGTCAGGTAAAAGGCAAGGTCTTCACCGATTTCCCCAGAAATGAGGGGAGTCATAGAGTTGTAAGGATTTCCAGTACCGTAGTCTGTGATAACGAGAAATTGACCATTTCCAACAAAAGGTCCGACTAGAACTTCTCCAGTTGCAGTCTTTTTGATATCGACACCGGGATTTTGAACGTAACCTTTGACATTCCCCTTGGTATCAGCGACGGTGATGATAGCACCTAGAGAGCTAGAGCCCAGTACCTTAACGGTTAGTTTGGTATTTCCTTTTTCATTGGCTGCGAGAATCTGGCTAGCAATAAGAGTTCGACCAAGCGCTACAGTTGAGCTAGCTTGAGTTTGGTGTTTTTCTTGAGCAGTGCGGACTGTTTCTGTGCTGTCAAGGACAAAAGCACGAAAGGCTCCGCTTTCTGATATAGTTTTAATAATTTTATCCATAGCTACTATTTTAGCATAAAAATGCCCAAAGGGGGAGCCGTGTGTTTGCTGATTTTTAGGGTAATGGACCAGGAAATCAGCATGAAAATAAAAAGAGAAACAGATTATTTCAGCATTTCTAAGATTTATGCTATGCTTAAGGTAGAAAATGAAAGGGGTAACAAATGTATTTAGGAGATTTGATGGAAAAGGCTGAATCTGGTCAATTTTCAATCCTTTCCTTTCTATTACAAGAGTCTCAGACGACTGTCAAGGCTGTAATGGAGGAAACAGGATTTTCAAAAGCAACTCTAACCAAATATGTCACCCTGCTTAATGAAAAGGCTTTGGATAGTGGCTTAGAGCTGACTATTCACTTAGAAGATGAAAATCTGCGCCTGTCAATCGGTGCAACTACCAAGGGGAGAGATATTAGGAGCCTGTTTTTGGAGAATGCTGTTAAATACCAAATTTTAGTCTATCTTCTCTACCACCAACAGTTTTTAGCCCATCAATTGGCTCAAGAATTGATGATTAGTGAGGCTACGCTTGGTCGCCACTTAGCTAGTCTAAATCAGATTTTGTCAGAATTTGACTTATCCATCCAAAATGGACGTTGGCGAGGTCCAGAGCATCAGATTCGCTATTTCTATTTCTGTCTTTTTCGCAAGGTCTGGTCAAGTCAGGAGTGGGAAGGTCACATGCAGAAACCAGAGAGAAAACAGGAGATTGCTACACTAGAAGAAATCTGCGGTGCATGTTTGTCTGCGGGGCAGAAATTGGACTTGGTTCTCTGGGCTCATATCAGTCAACAGCGTCTACGGGTCAATGCCTGTCAGTTTCAAGTCATAGAAGAGAAAATGCGAGGGTATTTTGACAATATTTTCTACCTTCGTTTGCTGAGAAAGGCTCCGTCCTTTTTTGCTGGGCAACACCTTCCTCTCGGAACTGAGGATGGAGAGATGATGATTTTCTTCTCATTTCTCCTATCTCATCGTATTCTTCCTCTTCATACTATGGAGTATATCCTTGGTTTTGGAGGGCAGTTGGCAGATTTGCTGACGCAATTGATTCAAGAAATGAAGAAGGAGGAACTATTGGGGGACTATACAGAGGACCATGTCACTTATGAACTCAGTCAGCTTTGTGCTCAAGTCTATCTCTATAAGGGCTATATTTTACAGGACCGCTACAAGTACCAGTTGGAGAATCGTCATCCCTATTTGCTGATGGAACATGATTTTAGGGGAACGGCAGAGGAGATTTTTCGTGCCTTGCCTGCCTTTCAGCAGGGGACGGATTTGGATAAGAAAATTCTCTGGGAATGGCTTCAGTTGATGGAATATATGGCTGAAAATGGTGGTCAGCATATGCGGATTGGTCTGGATTTGACATCTGGTTTTCTTGTCTTTTCAAGGATGGCAGCCATTTTAAAACGGTATTTGGAATATAATCGTTTTATTACCATTGAAGCCTATGACCGAACTCGACATTATGATTTGCTGGTTACCAATAACCCCATTCATAAGAAGGAACAAACCCCAGTCTATTATTTAAAAAATGACTTGGATATGGAAGATTTGGCGGCTATTCGTCAGTTATTATTCACTTAAAAGGCTTGGTCGTTCCAGGTCTTTTTTGTGAAATTCACACAATCTCCTCACATTTTTTTAAAAATTAAAAAAAGTTGATGAACAAGAAAGCGTTTTATTTTGTATACTAGTAAGTGTAAAGAGGAAACATCCTCAAGATCTTTATCAGGAGGACAGCACATGTCACAAGAAAAATACATCATGGCCATTGACCAGGGGACTACAAGCTCTCGTGCCATCATTTTCAACAAAAAAGGAGAAAAAGTTAGCTCGAGTCAAAAAGAGTTTACTCAGATTTTCCCTCAGGCAGGTTGGGTTGAGCACAATGCCAATGAAATTTGGAATTCCGTCCAGTCTGTTATTGCTGGAGCTTTCATCGAAAGTGGTGTCAAGCCAAATCAAATCGAAGCAATCGGAATTACCAACCAACGTGAAACAACTGTCGTCTGGGATAAGAAAACAGGACTTCCTATCTACAACGCTATCGTTTGGCAGTCTCGCCAAACAGCCCCTTTGGCTGAGCAACTAAAAAGTCAAGGTTATGTGGAAAAATTCCATGAAAAGACTGGTTTGATCATCGATGCTTACTTCTCAGCGACTAAGGTTCGTTGGATTTTGGATCATGTAGAAGGCGCTCAAGAGCGAGCAGAAAAAGGGGAATTGCTCTTTGGTACCATTGATACTTGGTTGGTTTGGAAATTGACTGACGGTGCGGCTCACGTGACGGACTACTCAAATGCAGCCCGTACCATGCTTTATAACATTAAAGAACTCAAATGGGATGATGAGATTTTGGAAATCCTCAACATTCCTAAGGCTATGCTTCCGGAAGTTCGTTCTAACTCTGAAATCTACGGTAAAACAGCCCCATTCCATTTCTATGGTGGAGAAGTTCCAATCTCAGGTATGGCTGGGGACCAACAAGCGGCCCTCTTTGGACAGTTGGCCTTTGAACCTGGTATGGTTAAAAATACTTATGGAACAGGTTCTTTCATCATCATGAATACTGGGGAAGAGATGCAGTTGTCTGAAAATAACCTCTTGACAACGATTGGTTACGGAATCAACGGCAAGGTTTACTATGCCTTGGAAGGTTCCATCTTCATCGCAGGAAGTGCCATTCAGTGGCTTCGTGACGGTCTTCGCATGGTTGAAAATTCACCAGAATCTGAAAAATACGCTCGTGATTCTCACAACAATGATGAAGTTTATGTCGTTCCAGCCTTTACAGGTCTAGGTGCTCCATACTGGAACCAAAACGCTCGCGGTTCTGTCTTTGGCTTAACTCGTGGAACAACTAAAGAAGACTTTATCAAGGCGACTTTGCAATCTATCGCTTATCAGGTGCGTGATATCATCGACACCATGCAAGTGGATGCGCAGACAGCTATCCAAGTCTTGAAAGTAGACGGTGGTGCAGCCATGAACAATTTCCTCATGCAGTTCCAAGCTGACATTTTGGGAATCGATATCGCACGCGCCAAAAACTTGGAAACAACAGCTTTGGGGGCAGCCTTCTTAGCAGGTTTGTCAGTAGGTTACTGGAAAGACTTGGATGAGTTGAAACTCTTGAACGAGACAGGAGAACTCTTTGAACCATCTATGAACGAATCTCGCAAGGAACAACTCTACAAGGGCTGGAAGAAGGCTGTAAAAGCAACCCAAGTCTTTGCGGAAGTAGACGACTAATACTGGAAGAATAAAGCGACTCGGTTAGAAAGTGTGTAAATATGGAATTTTCAAAGAAAACACGTGAATTATCAATTAAAAAAATGCAAGAACGTACCTTGGACCTCTTGATTATCGGTGGAGGAATCACAGGAGCTGGTGTAGCCTTGCAGGCGGCAGCTAGTGGTCTAGATACTGGTTTGATTGAAATGCAGGACTTCGCAGAAGGAACATCCAGCCGTTCAACAAAATTGGTTCACGGCGGTCTTCGTTACCTCAAACAATTCGACGTAGAAGTGGTATCAGATACAGTTTCAGAACGTGCTGTAGTTCAACAAATCGCACCACATATTCCAAAACCAGACCCAATGCTCTTGCCAGTTTACGATGAAGATGGAGCGACCTTTAGCCTCTTCCGTCTGAAAGTAGCTATGGACTTGTACGACCTCTTGGCAGGAGTTAACAACACACCAGCTGCTAACAAGGTTTTGAGCAAGGAAGAAGTCTTGGAACGCCAGCCAAACTTGAAGAAAGAAGGTTTGGTAGGAGGTGGGGTTTACCTTGACTTCCGTAACAACGATGCACGTCTCGTGATTGAAAACATCAAACGTGCCAACCAAGACGGTGCCCTCATTGCCAACCACGTGAAGGCAGAAGGCTTCCTATTTGACGAAAGTGGCAAGATTACAGGTGTTGTAGCTCGTGATCTCTTGACAGACCAAGTCTTTGAAATCAAGGCCCGTCTGGTTATCAATACAACAGGTCCTTGGAGCGACAAGGTGCGCAATTTGTCTAATAAAGGAACGCAATTCTCACAAATGCGTCCAACTAAGGGAGTTCACTTGGTAGTGGACTCAAGCAAGATCAAGGTTTCGCAGCCAGTTTACTTTGACACTGGTTTGGGAGATGGTCGTATGGTCTTTGTTCTCCCGCGTGAAAACAAGACTTACTTTGGTACAACGGATACAGACTACACAGGTGATTTGGAACATCCAAAAGTGACGCAGGAAGATGTAGATTACCTACTTGGCATTGTCAATAACCGCTTCCCAGAAGCCAACATTACTATTGATGATATCGAAAGCAGCTGGGCAGGTCTTCGTCCATTGATCGCAGGCAATAGCGCTTCTGACTACAATGGAGGAAATAACGGAACCATCAGTGATGAAAGCTTTAACAACTTGATTACGACTGTTGAATCTTATCTCTCTAAAGAAAAAACTCGTGAAGATGTAGAGGCTGCTGTTAGCAAGCTTGAAAGCAGTACCTCTGAGAAACATTTGGACCCATCTGCAGTTTCTCGTGGTTCTAGCTTGGACCGAGATGATAATGGTCTCTTGACCCTTGCTGGTGGTAAAATCACAGACTACCGTAAGATGGCTGAAGGAGCTATGGAGCGCGTGGTTGACATCCTCAAAGCAGAATTTGACCGTAGCTTTAAACTCATCAATTCTAAGACTTACCCTGTTTCAGGTGGGGAATTGAACCCAGCAAATGTGGACTCAGAAATCGAAGCCTTTGCGCAACTTGGAGTGTCACGTGGTTTGGATAGCAAGGAAGCTCATTACCTAGCAAATCTTTATGGTTCAAATGCACCGAAAGTCTTTGCTCTTGCTCATAGTTTAGAACAAGCACCAGGACTCAGCTTGGCAGATACCTTGTCCCTTCACTATGCAATGCGCAATGAGTTGGCTCTGAGCCCAGTTGACTTCCTCCTTCGTCGTACCAACCACATGCTCTTTATGCGTGATAGTTTGGATAGCATCGTTGAGCCAGTTTTGGATGAAATGGGACGATTCTATGACTGGACTGAAGAAGAAAAAGCCGCTTACCGTGCGGATGTCGAAGCAGCTCTTGCTAACAACGATTTAGCAGAATTAAAAAATTAAGAAAAAATAAAAGAGGCGGCGGGCAACAATCCTTGTCGCCCGCCCCTTCTTTTTAATGGAGATAGAAAGATGATGAATGAATTATTTGGAGAATTTTTGGGAACCTTAATCCTGATTCTTTTGGGAAATGGGGTTGTAGCAGGAGTGGTTCTTCCGAAAACGAAGAGCCATAACTCAGGTTGGATCGTCATTACTCTTGGTTGGGGGATTGCAGTTGCAGTGGCAGCCTTTATCTCTGGCAAGTTAAGTCCGGCACATTTGAATCCAGCGGTGACGATTGGGGTTGCTCTTAATGGTGGACTAGCTTGGGCATCTGTGATTCCTTATATCATCGCTCAATTCGCTGGAGCCATGGTGGGGCAAGTCCTTGTCTGGTTACAGTTCAAACCGCATTACCTAGCAGAAGAAAATCCTGGAAATATCCTTGCAACCTTCAGTACAGGTCCAGCTATCAAAGACACTACTTCCAATCTAATCAGTGAAATCCTTGGAACCTTTGTTTTGCTATTGACCATCTTTGCACTTGGTCTTTATGACCTTCAAGCAGGACTTGGTACTTTTGCCGTTGGTACCTTGATTGCAGGGATTGGTTTGTCTCTCGGTGGAACTACAGGCTCCGCTCTCAACCCAGCTCGTGACCTAGGACCTCGTATCATGCACAGCCTCCTTCCTATTCCTAACAAAGGAGATGGTGACTGGGGTTACGCTTGGATTCCTGTTGTAGGACCTGTTATTGGTGCAGCCTTGGCCGTTCTCGTATTCTCACTTTTCTAATTTAGAAAATAGAGCTTGAGATGAGTATCTCAGGCTTTTTTCATTGAGTATAACTTCTTAGAGCTAGCCTCCAACGATAATAATTCCTTCAAAAAATAGGAAGAATAAAGGCACTAGCTTTTGCTTTCTCATGTAAAAAACCTCACTTTTGTTTTCTGCTATTTTATGCTAAAATATTAAAAATCAAATTTTAATTCCAAAGTTGGCAACTAAGATAGGAGAGCTATATGTCTAATTCATTTATCAAATTGTTAGTCTCTCAATTGTTTGCAAATTTAGCAGATATTTTCTTTAGAGTAACAATCATTGCTAACATATACATTATTTCAAAATCAGTAATTGCCACATCACTAGTTCCCATTTTAATAGGGATATCCTCTTTTGTTGCAAGTCTTTTAGTTCCTTTAGTTACTAAAAGGATAGCGCTAAATAGGGTTTTATCTTTATCCCAATTTGGAAAGACTATATTATTGGCGATACTGGTAGGAATGTTTACCGTAATGCAATCAGTAGCGACTTTGGTGATCTATCTATTTGTTGTTGCAATTTCCATATTAGATGGTTTTGCAGCACCCGTTTCCTATGCTATTGTGCCGCGCTATGCGACCGATTTGGGCAAGGCTAACTCAGCCTTGTCAATGACTGGTGAAGCTGTTCAATTGGTAGGGTGGGGGTTGGGTGGACTCTTGTTTGCAACAATTGGTCTGTTGCCTACCACGTTTATCATTTTAATCTTGTATATCATTTCTAGCTTTCTGATGTTATTTCTGCCTAACGCTGAAGTGGAGGTACTAGAGTCAGAGACCAATCTTGAAATTTTGCTCAAAGGTTGGAAGTTAGTTGCTAGAGATCCTAGATTAAGACTTTTTGTATCAGCAAATTTATTTGAAATTTTCTCAAATACGATTTGGGTTTCGTCTATCATACTTGTCTTTGTAACTGAGTTATTAAATGAAACGGAAAGTTACTGGGGATATTCTAATACAGCATACTCTATTGGTATTATAATTAGTGGCTTAATTGCTTTTCGGCTATCTGAAAAGTTTCTTGCTTCTAAATGGGAAAGTATTCTTTTTTCTCTTATAGCCATGGCAATAGTGACGCTGACTATTCTATTTTTGCCAAATGCACAGATGTTTTTAGTATTTTCAGCTTTAGTTGGTATGTTATCGCAGCTAAAAGAAGTTCCTGAAAGTGTATTTCTTCAGGAAACAGTAGAGGAAAATAACTTGGTTAATGTCTATTCCGTTCTGGAAGTGATTTCGACACTAGCATTTTCAGTATTTGTTTTGCTAATGAGCTATATTACTGAGAGTTTTGGTATTAGTATCAGTTTTTGGATATCGGCCATTTGTCTGGTGATAGAAGCTATTTTAATTTATATCAGAC
The DNA here is from genome assembly GCF_001076775.1 of Streptococcus pseudopneumoniae. GTDB lineage: Bacteria > Bacillota > Bacilli > Lactobacillales > Streptococcaceae > Streptococcus > Streptococcus pseudopneumoniae_G. The sequence continues at coordinate 84,637 of NZ_JVGV01000011.1, read as the reverse complement.
GAGATTATTTTAAATGAGAGACTAGTTAAAAAGTCTTTAAAAATCAGAAAATCGCATAGTATCAGGTGTTGAAAAAACTTGATATCGTGCGTTTTATTATGGGAAGATTTCCTTCATTTTCTCATGAAATGGAGTTTTGAAACAGTATCACTCTACTTGAAATATACATAGAAAAAGCGCATAACCCTTAAAATAAGCTGAAATCTAGTGAAAATGTACGGTAAACAATTGAAAAACTAGCCTATAAAGTGGTACAATGGTAGAAAAATACTATAGTAAGAGTCTATCTTATTTAGCAAAAATTACAGAAATGAATGGTTTTTCTTGATGAAACAGAGAAAAGAATTGTACCTCTTTCTTGGTCGGACAGCCTTGTATTTTCTTATCTTTCTGGGGCTGCTTTACTTCTTTAGCTATCTTGGTCAGGGTCAAGGAAGCTTTATCTATAATGAATTTTAACTTGAAGGAGAATCCCTATTGTGTCAAATAAACCAATAGTAGATATGATTGAAACCATTGAGCATTTTGCTCAGACACAGCCTAGCTATCCTGTTTACAATGTTTTGGGGCAGGAACATACTTATGGAGATTTGAAGGCTGATTCGGATAGTTTGGCTGCAGCCATTGATCAACTGGATTTGCCTGAGAAGTCTCCTGTGGTTGTTTTTGGTGGCCAAGAATATGAAATGTTGGCAACTTTTGTAGCGCTGACTAAGTCAGGTCATGCCTATATTCCTATTGACAGCCATTCGGCCTTGGAGCGAGTTTCAGCTATTTTAGAAGTAGCGGAGCCAAGTTTGATTATTGCCATTTCAGACTTCCCATTGGAGCAGGTTTCTACATCGATGATGACTCTAGCTCAGGTTCAAGAAGCCTTTGCTCAAGGGAATAACTATGAAATCACGCATCCAGTCAAGGGAGATGATAATTACTACATTATCTTTACTTCTGGTACGACTGGTAAGCCAAAGGGAGTGCAGATTTCACATGATAATCTCCTCAGCTTTACCAATTGGATGATTACGGACAAGGAATTTGCGACGCCAAGTCGTCCGCAAATGCTGGCTCAGCCACCTTATTCTTTTGACTTGTCTGTCATGTACTGGGCACCGACCTTGGCACTGGGTGGTACGCTCTTCGCTCTTCCTTCAGCTATTACTCAGGACTTTAAGCAACTCTTTGCGACCATCTTTTCATTGCCAATCGCTATCTGGACATCAACCCCTTCTTTTGCGGATATGGCCATGTTATCAGAAGACTTCAACAGCGAGAAAATGCCAGGTATCACGCATTTTTACTTTGATGGCGAAGAATTGACGGTCAAAACGGCTCAAAAACTACGTGAGCGTTTCCCCAATGCCCATATTATCAATGCCTACGGTCCAACAGAAGCGACAGTAGCCCTGTCAGCTGTTGCTGTGACAGACGAGATGTTGGCAACTCTCAAACGCCTACCAATCGGCTATACCAAGGCTGATTCTCCAACCTTTATCATTGACGAGGAAGGCAATAAATTGCCAAATGGCGAACAGGGAGAAATCATTGTTTCGGGACCAGCCGTTTCAAAAGGTTATATGAACAATCCTGAAAAAACGGCAGAAGCCTTCTTTGAGTTTGAAGGTCTACCAGCCTACCATACAGGAGATGTGGGAACTATGACAGATGAAGGCTTGCTTCTCTACGGCGGACGCATGGACTTCCAGATTAAGTTCAACGGTTACCGCATTGAGTTAGAAGATGTCTCTCAAAACCTAAATAAGTCTCGCTTTATCGAGTCTGCTGTAGCTGTACCACGTTATAATAAAGACCACAAGGTGCAAAATCTATTGGCTTATGTCATCTTGAAAGACGGTGTTCGTGAGCAGTTTGAGCGAGATATTGATATTACCAAGGCTATCAAGGAAGATTTAACAGATATCATGATGTCCTACATGATGCCGTCTAAATTCCTTTATCGAGACAGTTTGCCACTGACTCCAAATGGAAAGATTGACATCAAAGGATTGATTAACGAGGTGAATAGCAGATGATGGAGTTCTTTCAACAGCTTCCTCATTTAGAGCCATATGGTAATCCTCAGTATTTTGTCTATGTGATTGCTGCAACCTTGCCCATCTTTATTGGCCTCTTTTTCAAGAAACGCTTTGCCTGGTATGAAGTGCTGGTTAGTCTCTTCTTTATCGTCACCATGTTGGTAGGTGGGAAGACTAATCAGTTGGCTGCCTTGGGTATTTACCTTTGCTGGGAAATATTGCTCGTACTCTTCTACAAGCATTATCGAAAAAGCAAGGATGGCAAGTGGGTCTTCTACCTAGTTAGTTTTCTGTCCCTCCTTCCGATTATCTTTGTCAAGGTGCAGCCGGCTATCAATGGAACGCAGTCTTTGCTTGGGTTTTTGGGAATTTCTTACCTGACCTTTCGTTCGGTTGGGATTATCATCGAGCTGAGAGATGGAGTGATTAAGGATTTTACCCTCTGGGAATTCCTCCGTTTTCTTCTCTTCATGCCGACCTTTTCAAGTGGCCCAATCGATCGCTTTAAGCGTTTTAATGAAAATTATCAGACCATTCCTGAGCGGGATGAGTTGCTGGATATGTTGGATGAATCTGTTCGCTATATCATGTGGGGCTTTTTGTATAAGTTTATCCTAGCTCATGTTTTAGGAGAGACTTTACTACCTCCTCTGAAGAATCTAGCCCTGCAGTCTGGTGGCTTCTTTAACCACTATGCCTTGGCAGTCATGTATACCTTTGGTCTGGAACTCTTCTTTGACTTTGCAGGTTATTCTATGTTTGCCTTAGCCATTTCAAATTTAATGGGAATCCGTAGTCCCATCAACTTTAACAAGCCCTTTTTATCAAGGGATTTAAAGGAATTTTGGAATCGTTGGCACATGAGTCTTTCTTTCTGGTTCCGTGACTTTGTCTTTATGCGAATGGTCATGGTGTTAACCAGAAAGAAGGTCTTTAAGAATCGCAATGTAACCTCAAGCGTGGCCTATATTGTAAATATGCTGATTATGGGATTTTGGCATGGTGTGACCTGGTACTATATCGCCTATGGCCTCTTTCATGGACTGGGCTTGGTCATCAATGACGCTTGGATTCGCAAGAAAAAAACGCTCAATAAGGAGCGGAAAAAATCAGGGAAGCCTGCTCTACCTGAGAATCGCTGGATTCAGTTGCTTGGCATGGTTGTCACCTTCCATGTCGTCATGCTGTCATTCTTAATCTTTTCTGGATTTTTGAATGATTTATGGTTTAAAAAATAAAAGGAAATAAAATATGGATATCAAATCAGAAGTTATCGAAATTATTGATGAGTTGTTTATGGAAGATGTTTCTGACATGATGGATGAAGATCTTTTTGACGCAGGTGTCTTGGATAGTATGGGAACGGTTGAATTGATTGTGGAGATTGAAAACCGTTTTGACATTCGTGTCCCTGTAACAGAGTTTGGTCGTGACGACTGGAATACAGCCAATAAAATCATAGCTGGTATTGTGGAGCTACAAAATGCTTAAACGCTTATGGATGATCTTCGGACCGGTCTTGATAGCTGGTTTGTTGGTTTGTCTGCTTATCTTTTTCTATCCTGCTGAGATGCGCCATGATCTGGGAGCTGAAAAGCGTTCGGCGGTGGCTACTACCATTGAAAGTTTTAAGGAGCGGAGTCAAAAGGTCAGAGCCTTATCTGATCCAAATATGCGTTTTGTTCTCTTCTTTGGCTCCAGTGAATGGCTTCGTTTTGACGGTGCCCATCCTGCGGTATTGGCTGAGAAATACAACCGCTCTTATCGCCCCTATCTTTTAGGACAGAGGGGAGCTGCATCGCTCAACCAGTATTTTGGGATGCAACAGATGTTGCCACAACTGGAGAATAAACAAGTTGTATATGTCATCTCGCCCCAGTGGTTTAGTAAAAATGGCTATGAGCCAGCAGCCTTCCAGCAGTATTTTAATGGGGATCAGTTGACGAGTTTTCTGGAACATCAATCTGGAGATCAGGCTAGTCAATATGCAGCGACCCGCTTACTACAGCAGTTTCCAAATGTAGCTATGAAGGACCTGGTTCAGAAGTTGGCAAGTAAAGAAGAATTGTCGACGGCAGACAATGAAATGATTGAATTATTGGCTCGTTTTAATGAACGTCAAGCTTCCTTTTTTGGTCAGTTTTCGGTTAGAGGCTATTTCAAATACGATAAGCATGTAGCTAAGTATTTAAAGACCTTGCCAGATCAGTTTTCTTATCAAGCTATAGAAGATGTTGTCAAAGCAGATGCAGAAAAGAATACTTCTAATAATGATCTGGGAATGGAGAATTATTTCTATAATACACAGATTAAGAAGGATTTGAATAAATTAAAGGATTCTCAGAAAAATTTTACCTATCTCAAGTCGCCAGAATATAATGACTTGCAGTTAGTGTTGACACAGTTTTCTAAATCCAAGGTAAACCCGATTTTTATCATTCCACCTGTTAATAAAAAATGGATGGACTATGCTGGTTTACGAGAGGATATGTACCAACAAACGGTGCAGAAGATTCGCTACCAGTTAGAAAGTCAAGGTTTTACCAATATAGCAGATTTTTCTAAGGACGGTGGGGAAGCTTTCTTTATGAAGGATACCATTCACCTTGGTTGGTTAGGTTGGTTGGCATTTGATAAGGCCGTTGATCCTTTCCTATCCAATCCCACACCAGCTCCGACTTATCATCTGAATGAGCGCTTTTTCAGTAAAGACTGGGCGACTTATGATGGAGATGTCAAGGAATTTCAATAGATCATAATATAGAAGAGTTCAAGGATGAAACTAGTTTTCACGTTTTTTCTTGACTCTTTTTTTGGTTGTGATATAATTAACCAGTAAATAATTTTTCAAAGAATAGTATTTTTCTCTTAAAATAAAGAGAAGTCCAAAAGGAAAGGAGTCAGATATGAGACAGCTAGCGAAGGATATCGATGCCTTTTTAAATGAGGTGATTTTGCAGGCGGAAAATCAGCATGAAATCCTAATAGGTCATTGTACTAGCGAGGTGGCCCTGACCAATACTCAGGAGCACATTCTCATGCTCTTGTCAGAGGAATCTTTAACAAATTCAGAGTTGGCCCGTCGCCTCAATGTCAGTCAGGCGGCAGTTACCAAGGCCATTAAGTCTTTGGTCAAGGAAGGAATGTTGGAAACATCTAAAGATCCTAAGGATGCGCGTGTGATTTTTTATCAGTTGACTGATTTGGCTCGTCCAATCGCTGAGGAGCACCATCATCACCATGAGCATACACTTTTAACCTATGAACAAGTGGCGACTCAGTTTACTCCAAATGAACAAAAAGTTATTCAGCGGTTTTTGACTGCTTTAGTAGGAGAAATCAAATAATGAGATATATTACGGTAGAGGATTTATCCTTCTATTATGATAAGGAGCCCGTTCTTGAACATATCAATTATAGTGTTGATAGTGGGGAATTTGTTACCTTGACAGGGGAAAATGGGGCGGCTAAGACGACACTGATCAAGGCCAGTCTTGGAATCCTCCAACCACGCATTGGTAAGGTGACCATTTCAAAGACAAATACGCAAGGTAAGAAATTGAGAATAGCTTACCTTCCTCAACAGATTGCCAGTTTTAACGCTGGTTTTCCAAGTACGGTTTATGAATTTGTCAAGTCGGGTCGCTATCCACGAAAGGGTTGGTTCCGTCGTTTGAATGCTCATGATGAGGAGCATATCAAGGCTAGTTTGGACTCAGTTGGTATGTGGGAACACCGAGACAAACGCTTGGGTTCTCTATCTGGAGGACAAAAGCAGCGAGCGGTGATTGCGCGCATGTTTGCTTCGGATCCAGATGTGTTTATTCTAGATGAGCCGACAACGGGGATGGATGCAGGAAGTAAAAATGAATTTTACGAACTCATGCACCACAGCGCCCATCATCATGGTAAGGCTGTTTTGATGATTACCCATGACCCTGAAGAAGTTAAGGACTATGCGGACCGCAATATCCATCTAGTCCGTAATCAAGACTCGCCATGGCGTTGTTTCAACGTTCATGAGAATGATCAGGAGGTAGGCCATGCTTAGTTTATTATCTTATGACTTTATGCAGCGTGCCTTTCTGGCCGTTATTGCTATGAGTCTTTTCTCGCCAGTATTGGGAACCTTCCTTATCTTGCGTCGTCAGAGTTTGATGAGTGATACCCTTAGCCACGTCTCGCTTTCGGGTGTAGCCTTTGGTCTGGTTCTGGGGATTTCTCCGACTATTTCTACTATTGCTATTGTCTTGATTGCGGCAGTCTTCCTGGAGTATCTCCGTACGGTTTACAAGAACTTTATGGAAATCGGGACAGCTATCCTCATGTCAACAGGTCTGGCTGTTTCTCTGATTGTCATGAGCAAGGGTAAAAGCTCGAGTTCTATGAGTTTGGACCAGTACCTTTTCGGCTCAATCGTGACTATTAGCGAAGAGCAGGTCATTTCCCTCTTTGTCATTGCGGCGGTTGTCTTGATTTTGACCTTCCTCTTCCTTCGTCCTATGTATATCCTGACCTTTGATGAGGATACGGCCTTTGTGGATGGCTTGCCAGTTCGTACCATGTCCATTCTTTTTAACATGGTGACGGGGGTGGCCATTGCCCTTATGATTCCAGCTGCGGGAGCTCTTCTGGTATCGACCATTATGGTCTTGCCAGCTAGTATTGCCCTGCGTCTGGGGAAAAACTTTAAATCGGTTATGCTGCTTGCCAGTGCTATTGGATTTTTGGGAATGGTAGCAGGACTTTACATTTCCTACTATGCAGAAACACCTGCAAGTGCAAGTATTACCATTATTTTTGTAACTGTCTTTTTACTCATTAGTTTAGTAAGACGTTTTATCAAATAGGAGATGAACATGAAAAAAATTAGCTTATTACTCGCCAGTCTATGTGCCTTGTTTTTAGTGGCTTGTTCCAATCAAAAGCAGGCAGATGGCAAACTAAATATTGTGACAACCTTTTACCCTGTCTATGAATTTACCAAGCAAGTCGCAGGAGATACGGCTAATGTAGAGCTCCTAATCGGTGCTGGTACAGAACCCCATGAATATGAACCGTCTGCCAAGGCAGTTGCCAAAATCCAAGATGCAGATACCTTCGTTTATGAAAATGAAAACATGGAAACATGGGTTCCTAAATTGCTAGATACCTTGGATAAGAAAAAGGTCAAAACCATCAAGGCGACAGGCGATATGTTGCTTTTGCCAGGTGGTGAGGAAGAAGAGGGAGACCATGACCATGGAGAAGAAGGCCATCACCATGAGTACGATCCCCATGTTTGGTTATCACCAGTTCGTGCCATTAAACTAGTAGAGCACATCCGTGACAGCTTGTCAGCAGATTATCCTGATAAAAAAGAGACTTTTGAGAAGAATGCAGCTGCCTATATCGAAAAATTACAAGCCTTGGATAAGGCTTATGCAGAAGGCTTGTCTCAAGCCAAACAAAAGAGCTTTGTAACGCAACACGCAGCCTTTAACTATCTCGCCTTGGACTATGGACTCAAACAAGTCGCTATCTCAGGACTTTCTCCAGATGCCGAGCCATCAGCTGCTCGTTTGGCAGAATTGACAGAGTACGTCAAGAAAAATAAAATTGCCTATATCTACTTTGAGGAAAATGCTTCACAAGCCCTTGCTAACACACTTTCAAAAGAGGCAGGTGTCAAAACAGATGTCCTCAATCCTTTAGAAAGTCTGACAGAAGAGGACACCAAGGCTGGAGAAAACTACATTTCCGTGATGGAGAAAAACCTCAAGGCTCTGAAACAAACAACGGACCAAGAAGGCCCAGCAATTGAGCCTGAAAAGGCAGAGGATACCAAGACAGTTCAAAATGGTTACTTTGAAGATGCAGATGTCAAGGACCGCACCTTGAGTGACTATGCAGGTAACTGGCAATCAGTTTATCCTTTCCTTGAAGATGGAACCTTTGACCAAGTCTTTGACTACAAGGCTAAGTTGACTGGTAAGATGACTCAGGCTGAGTACAAGGCCTACTATACAAAAGGCTATCAGACAGATGTGACTAAGATTAACATTACTGATAACACTATGGAATTTGTTCAAGGTGGACAAAGCAAGAAATATACTTACAAGTATGTTGGTAAGAAAATCTTGACTTACAAGAAAGGAAATCGTGGTGTGCGCTTCCTCTTTGAAGCCACAGATGCTGATGCTGGACAATTCAAGTATGTTCAGTTTAGTGACCACAATATCGCCCCAGTTAAGGCAGAACATTTCCATATCTTCTTTGGAGGCACAAGCCAAGAAGCCCTCTTTGAAGAAATGGATAACTGGCCAACCTACTACCCAGATAACCTATCTGGACAAGAAATCGCCCAAGAAATGTTGGCGCATTGATGAGAAACCGACTAGTTCATAGGAGCTAGTCGGTTTTTTGAAATAGGGGCTGATGTGTAGCCCATTTCATGTGTCGGCGGATAGCCTATAGCTGTTATCTTTGGTAGATGCAATTTTGTTTCAAGGAGCAGAGTGTCATATTTGAAAAGGATCTTATAAATAATAATCAAATTTCACTCCTTTTAAAAATGTTTGTTAGACATTTCACAAATGATTGAAAACGAATACAAAAAGTAATATAATGATGTTAAATATATAGCGCGAAGGCGCAGGAGGAAAATTATATGGCTACATTTTATGTTCCGGCAGTCAACCTTATTGGAAAAGGTGTTGTAAATGAAGTGGGTCCTTATATCAAGGAACTTGGCTATAAAAAGGCGCTTTTGGTGACAGATAAGTTCATCGAAGGAAGTGACATTTTGCCTAAGGTTTTAAAACCGCTAGATGCAGAAGGAATCGAATATGTCATCTTTAGCGATGTAGAGCCAAACCCTACTTGTAAGAATGTCACAGATGGGGTAGCTGCTTTGGAAGAACATGGATGTGATTTTATCATCAGTCTTGGTGGGGGTTCTCCACAGGATGCAGCTAGTTGTATTTCTATCATAGCAACAAATGGTGGAAAACCACAGGATTATGAAGGGCTTCATAAGTCTGCTAAAAAAGGCTTGCCAGTTGTGGCTATCAATACAACGGCAGGAACTTCTGCAGAAATTACCATTAACTATGTGATTACCGATGAAGAACGCAAGGTTAAGATGGTAATGGTTGACAAGAATAGCCTTGCTCTTATCTCTGTTAATGACCCTGAATTGATGATTTCAAAACCTCAAGCCTTGACTGCAGCGACAGGTATGGATGCTCTAACCCATGCTGTTGAAGCTTTGGTAACACCTGGTGCTTATGATGTGACCAAGAAACTCTCTATCGGAGCAATTGAGCTTATCAAGGAATACCTTCCTCGTGCTGTAGCAAATGGACACGATATTGAAGCGCGTGAAGGTATGGTCAATGCCATCTTCCTTGGTGGTATGAGCTTTAACAATGCAGGTCTGGGCTATGTTCACTCAATGGCTCACCAACTCGGCGCAGTATATAACTTGCCACACGGTGTTTGTTGTGCCATGTTGTTACCAGTTATAGAACGTGAAAATGCTAAACGTGTACCAGAAGCTTTCCGCAATGTTGCTAAAGCCTTGGGACTTCATGTAGAAGGTAAATCAGATGAAGAGTGTGCCGACTATGCGATTGCTGAGATTGAAAAGCTTTCTGAGACAGTAGGTATTCCTAAGAAATTGACTGAACTTGGTATTGAAGAAAAAGATTTCGACTTTGAATACCTTTCTAAGAACGCCTTGATTGATGCCTGCGCACCAGGAAATCCATTTATGCCAACCTTAGAAGAAACGATTGAGTTTTATAAAGAGTTGTTTTAGCAAGAGATTTGACGACAATGTGACAATTCACCTCCAATTATTGACATTTCAGGAAAAATTGCAGTAAAAACTGCACATCCTTCTTTAAATGTGCTATAATACAGAAAAAAATAATGATGGAGGTCGTCGCGATGGTAACAACATTTTTGATGATTTTTGTGGTGGTTTGTGTGCTCCTATTGGTGATAGTCACACTGAGTACAGTTTATGTGGTTCGTCAACAGTCGGTGGCGATTATTGAACGCTTTGGGAAATACCAAAAGGTTGCCAATAGCGGTATTCACATCCGCTTGCCTTTTGGGATTGACTCGATTGCAGCGCGGATTCAGTTGCGCTTGTTGCAAAGCGATATTGTGGTTGAGACTAAGACCAAGGACAATGTGTTCGTTATGATGAATGTAGCGACTCAGTACCGTGTTAATGAGCAGAGCGTAACAGATGCCTACTATAAACTCATGCGTCCAGAATCTCAGATTAAATCTTATATCGAAGATGCTCTTCGCTCTTCTGTTCCCAAATTAACCTTGGATGAATTGTTTGAGAAAAAAGATGAGATTGCCCTTGAAGTTCAACACCAAGTAGCAGAAGAAATGACTACTTACGGTTATATTATCGTGAAAACCTTGATTACCAAGGTCGAACCAGATGCAGAAGTCAAGCAATCCATGAATGAAATCAATGCGGCGCAGCGCAAGCGGGTCGCAGCGCAAGAATTGGCGGAAGCTGATAAGATTAAAATCGTCACTGCAGCTGAAGCCGAAGCAGAAAAAGATCGCCTCCATGGTGTGGGGATTGCCCAACAACGTAAGGCGATTGTGGATGGCTTAGCAGAGTCTATCACCGAACTCAAGGAAGCCAATGTTGGCATGACAGAAGAACAAATCATGTCCATCCTCTTGACCAACCAGTATTTGGATACCTTGAATACCTTTGCCTCTAAAGGAAATCAAACCATCTTTTTACCAAATACGCCAAATGGTGTGGATGATATTCGTACACAAATCTTGTCAGCTCTACGTGCTGAGAAGAAATAATAGACTAAAGAGCTTGGCAACAGGCTCTTTTTGCATTACCCTTGTAGCTTTGAGGAATAAATCCTCCTCTACAAATTATAGAATCTTTTCTGAGTATTTAGGGAGTGATGGAGGAAGTCTTGAAAGCGCTTTTGTTTTGTGCTATAGTCAACTATATCGATTCGTTTAAAGAGGAATGCTTGTATGAGAAGAGAAGAAGTTTTACGAAATCACTGGTTTTTTAGCCAAGAGGTGGGGAAAGAAGAGGCCTTGGCGTCGGATTTTCAGAGGGAAAATTGGCAGGTTATTCAAGTGCCACATGACTGGAGTATTTACAATGATTTTGACCAGTATTCGCCAGCGCAAAATGAGGGTGGTCAGTTAAACGGGGGTCAGGCCTGGTATCGGACACAGTTTTACTTGGAAGAAGATGCCAGTCTTGTATCGGTGCGTTTGTTGTTTGACGGGGTTTACATGAATGCCCAAGTCTATATCAACGGGCAAGTGCTGGGTTATTATCCCAATGGCTACACACCTTTTTCTTATGATATCACGCCTTATCTAAGAAATGATGGGACGGCCAACCAGCTTGCGGTTTTTGTGGACAATCAGCAACCTAGCAGTCGTTGGTACTCGGGTAGCGGTATTTACCGAGAAGTAGAATTGTTGATTACAGATTTGGTGCATCTGGATTTATATGGGATTAAGATAGTAAGTCCCAAGCTCAAGGAGCAAAGACAATCGTGGGTGGAAACCCAGCTTGAAAGCAAGGTTTCAAATGATGGACCTCAGTCCGTGTCGGTGTATTTAGAACAGAGTATCTGGTATGATGGACAACAGCTGTCAGACTGGCAGGCAACAGACTCTCTAGTGATTGAGTCTGGGGACAAATATTCTTTCCAACAAGCCATATCAATTTTTCAACCCTTGCTTTGGGATATTGACCATCCCCACCTTTACCAATTGAAGACTCGTCTTTACAAAAATGGCATTTTGGTTAATGAAGAAGAGGAGACCTTTGGTTACCGCTATATGGATTGGCAATCGGATAAGGGTTTCTTTCTAAATGGTCGCTGGTTGAAGATTCATGGGGTTTGTCTGCACCATGACTATGGAGCGCTGGGAGCTGTGGAAAATAGGTCAGCTGCCGAGAGACGCTTGCGCCAGATGAAGGAAATGGGTGTCAATGCAATTCGAATTACCCATAATCCAGCTAGTAGTATTTTGCTGGATCTAGCTGCCAAAATGGGCCTACTCATCCAAGAAGAAGCCTTTGATACCTGGTATGGAGGTAAGAAAGAATATGATTATGGTCGCTTTTTTGAGGAAGAAGCGACTCATCCAGAAGCGAAAGCAGGCGATTTCTGGTCAGATTATGATTTGCGTACTATGATTGAGCGTGGCAAGAACAATCCAGCGATTTTTATGTGGTCCTTGGGAAATGAAGTCAGCGAAGCAAATGGTGATGCTCATTCATTGAAGACTATCAAACGCTTGCTAGAAAGGGTCAAGGAGGTTGATGATAGTCGTTTTGTGACCATGGGAATGGATCAATTCCGCTTTGGCGATGGTTCTGGAAGTCATGAAAAGATAGCCAATTTTCTGGATGTGGTGGGCTTAAATTACTCGGAAGATAATATTGATGCGATTCGCAAAAGACATCCCAAGTGGCGACTTTACGGCTCTGAAACCTCATCGGCTACCCGAACACGTGATAGCTATTTTCGTCCAGCTAAGGAATGGGTTGGAGATAATCGCCGCGTGCGGAATTTTGAACAGTCAGACTATGGCAATGATAGAGTTCCTTGGGGGAAGACGGCGACGGCTTCTTGGATAGCAGATCGAAATCGGCTAGACTATGCGGGTCAGTTTATCTGGACAGGAGTGGACTATATCGGTGAGCCGACTCCCTGGCACAATCAAAATGACACGCCTGTCAAGAGTTCCTATTTTGGGATTGTGGACACGGCAGGGATTCCTAAAAATGACTATTATCTCTATCAAAGTCAGTGGTTGGACCTAAATCAGCATCCCATGGTTCATATCCTGCCCCATTGGAATTGGGAAATCCACAAGAGTTATCAACAAGTTGTGGATAAGTATGGGGATATACCTGTTCGGGTGTATTCAAATGCTAGTTCGGTAGAGCTATTTCTCAATGGAAAATCTCAAGGTAGGAAGACTTTTCAGGAAAAATGGACTTCAGATGGCAGAAAATACCAAGAGGGAGAAGGTTCTGGCCAACTCTATCTCGAATGGCGTTTGCCTTATCAACCAGGAGAATTGCATGCTGTAGCCTATGACTGTCAAGGTCAGCTTGTGGCAGAAGATAGGGTGGTGACTGCAGGTAAGCTTGCTAAGATTGGGCTTCATGCCGAAAAAACACAACTTAAACCAGATGGACAAGACCTCCTTTATCTCTATTTTGATGTATTGGACAAGGATGGAAATTGGGTGCCGAGTGCTTCCAATCAGATTCATTTTAAAATTGAGGGCCCTGCTCGCATTGTAGGTGTGGATAACGGCAGGCAGGCCAGTCGTGAACGTTATCAGGCTCAGAAAAATGGTCGGTTTAAGAGGAAGGCCTTCCATGGCAGAGGTGTACTTTTGGTTCAGAGCTTGGAGCAGGCAGGCCAAGTAAGAGTAAAGGCCAGTGCCAGAGGGCTAGAGACAGCAAGTTTTGATCTCTTAGTGGGAGAGGCTTTTGATTGCCAGCCAGTGAAAAATCAGCGCTTATTTGAGATTCGAGTGGATAAGCAGGCCGGATTACAAGAAGGGGATTCCCCAGCTATTGGACTTTATCCACAAACTGTGGATAACCCTGTGAACAAGGTGGGGAATAGTGAAGTGATTTGGGAGATGAGTGGTAGTGCCCAGGCCATTATAAATCAGGGAGTGCTTCATTGTTTGTCTGCTGGCGACTTGGCTATCCGAGCCATGTATCAAGGCAAAACCTATCAAACTCATTTGCAGGTCGCAGAAAATACCTCACTAGGGCAGGCAGTTTCTGCACGACCACTTCGCTTGTATACAGCTAAGGGAACGTATCCACAGCTGCCATCTTCAGTTTTGGTGGACTATGAGCTCGGGGGTGCAAAACGAGTCAAGGTTGTTTGGGAGGCAATATCCGAAGAAGATATGGCAAGCTTTCATGAGTTTACGGTATCTGGTCAGCTAGAGGGTTTGGATTTAAAGGCTTCTGCTCAGGTTTGTGTCCAAGGGATTTCCGCTATTGAACCTGAAAGGGTTTGGACGCTTGTCAAGGAAGTCCCACATTTACCAGACCGAGTCAAGCTAGTCTTATCAGATGGCAGACGAGATACAGCCAAGGTTACTTGGGATGAACTCAAGCCTCAAATCTATACTCAGGTAGGAGAATGCGTTCTCACAGGGCAGGTAGCGGGCTGTGAGTTGCCAGCAACAGTCACCATTCATGTGACAGATGCTAGTGTAGATGGTGAAGTCATTTCCAATCAGTGGACAGGGTCCAATCTGCCTCTGGTCTTTGCTTCTCACTCAGAGCCTAATCATTCAGCATCTTACCTCAATGATAAGGTCATTGCTCGGAAGAAATCGACAGCCAATACTTGGATTGCCAAGTCAGAGCAAGCTAGCGTCGGTATTCTGTTTGGAGATGCAGGGATTTTAAAACCGCGATTTGTGGATAACGTGACCTTGTATTATGTCGAAAATCAAGAATACGTGGCGGTGGATCCTACCCATATCGATTATTATGTAGGGAATGAGCCTGCCTTGCCTCGGACTCCAAATCATTTAGATAAGGATTCCCTGCTCAAACAAGAGGAGAATTGGCGACCTGTATCAGCTATTAGAAAAGTTTCAAGTGATAAGGATGAGGAGCTTCGTTTTGAATTTGACAAGGTGGAAACCTATGCCCTTCGGCTTCGATTTGAAGGCTTGACTAGTCCCCTAGCCTTAACAGAATTGCAAGTACATGCCAAAAAAGTAAAGAAAAATGTAGATAGGAAGTAATATGGTAAGAGAAATAAAACCGCATGGGCCCTTGCCTAGTCAGACCCAGCTAGCTTATTTAGAGGATGAACTAGCAGCCTTTATCCATTTTGGCCCAAATACCTTTTATGATCAGGAATGGGGGACAGGTCAGGAAGATCCTGAACGCTTTAATCCGACAAGGTTAGATGCGCGTGAGTGGGTTCGCGTGCTCAAGGAAACGGGCTTTAAAAAGTTGATTTTGGTGGTCAAGCACCATGACGGCTTTGTCCTTTATCCGACGGCTCACACAGATTATTCGGTCAAGGCCAGTCCTTGGAGGAATGGAGAGGGGGACTTGCTCCTTGAAGTATCCCAAGCTGCCACAGAGTTTGATATGGATATGGGGGTCTACCTATCGCCTTGGGATGCCCACAGTCCTCTCTATCATGTGGATCGAGAAGCGGACTATAATGCCTATTATTTGTCTCAATTGAAGGAAATCTTATCAAATCCTGCCTATGGTAATGGAGGGAAATTTGCTGAGGTCTGGATGGATGGTGCCAGAGGAGAAGGCGCTCAAAAGGTCAATTATGAATTTGAGAAATGGTTTGAAACCATTAGGGACCTGCAGGGCGATTGCTTGATTTTTTCAACAGAAGGCACCAGTATCCGCTGGATTGGCAATGAACGAGGGTATGCAGGTGATCCATTGTGGCAGAAGGTGAATCCTGATAAACTAGGAACAGAAGCAGAGCTGGACTATCTTCAACATGGGGATCCCTTAGGTACGATTTTTTCAATTGGTGAGGCAGATGTTTCCATACGGTCGGGCTGGTTTTACCATGAAAATCAGGATCCTAAGTCTCTCGAGGAGTTGGTAGAGATTTATTTTCACTCGGTGGGGAGAGGCACACCTCTCTTACTCAATATTCCGCCGAATCAAGATGGTCTCTTTGATGAGAAGGATATCAAACGGCTTTATGAATTTGCGGCTTATCGTGATGAGCTCTATAAAGAAGATTTGGTTCTGGGAGCTAAGGTATCTGGTCCAGCTCTATCACCAGACTTTGCTGGTCATCATCTGACAGACGGCCTTGAGACCAGCTCTTGGGCAAGCGATGCAGACTTGCCAATCCAGTTAGAACTTGACTTAGGGACACCTAAAACTTTCGATGTGCTTGAGTTAAGAGAAGATTTGAAGCTGGGGCAACGAATCGCTGGTTTTTGTGTGCAAGTAGAGGTGGACGGCGTCTGGCAGGAATTTGGAACGGGGTTCACAGTTGGTCATAAGCGCCTCTTGCGAGGGCCACTGGTAGAGGCACAGAAGTTGCGCGTGATGATCACGGAGGCACAGGATTGGCCTGTCTTAACAAAAATTTCACTTTATAAAACACCTAGCTTAGCAAACAAAGAAGTTGTGCAGGGATTAGCATTTGTAGAAAAAAGTCTAGCTGTGACAAAGGGAGAGACTCTTCATTTTAGGATTGAACGTAGCGAAAGTAGTACTCCTTTAGAGACTAAGATTTCGATCCAACCGGGGACAGGTGTCCATGGTGTCGCCTATCAGGACGAAATTCAAGTCCTTCAATTCCAAGCTGGGGAAAGCAAAAAAGACCTGACCATACCAACCTTGTATTTTGCAGGAGATAAAACCTTGGATTTCTATCTGAACCTAACGGTGGGTGGTCAGCTTCTGGATCAACTTCTAGTCCAAGTTTCATAAAAGAAAAACCTTCGCATCTGCGAAGGTTCTTTTTGTTTACTGATGACTTGGTAACCAGCTAAGTGTAAAGGTTAGTTGCTCAGCTTTTAAGAGGTCTTGATGTTGAATAGTTGATACTAGAGTTGTGTCCAGTCGGCATTCTTTTACAAAGTTGAAGTGGCTGTGGTTTTGCTCAGTATGAATATCTAGCCATTTATCTTCTTTAGCGAGATAGACTCGGAGGTGGTCAAAGAGAGGAATTCCGAGGTCATAGCTTGGTTTTCCTGGACAGGTCGGATAAAATCCGAGAGCTGACCAGATGTACCAGGCCGAGAGACTACCATTGTCTTCATCGCCAGGATAGGCTTCCCAACTTGAGTGAAAGGCCTTCTGACGGAGAGTCTTGATGAGAAGGGCAGTGTAGTCAGGGTAGTTGCTGTAACGGAAGAGATAAGGAATGTGGAAGCTTGGTTGGTTGGAAATAGCGAGTTGTCCAAAAGGAGCAGTAGCCATTTCGCTCATTTCGTGAATCTCGTAACCATAGCCTGTTGTCTCAAAGAGGGGAGCATCTTGACAGGCTTTCAAAAGATAGTTGCTAAAGGCTTCTTTTCCACCTATAAGTTGGATTAAGTCTGGGATGTCTTGGAGGACGCCTAAAGTCGCTTGGATGGCAGAGCATTCAGCGTAGTCTCGTCCCCAACTATAGGGAGAGAAGTCAGGACGGAAGTTTCCTTGATTGTCTCGCGCTCGCATGTAACCTGTCTCAGCGTCAAATAGATGGCGGTAATTTTGTGATGCGGCCTTGTAGGTTTCAGCGATTTCTATTTTCCCTAGTTTTTCAGCACAGCTAGCGATACAAAAGTCACTATAGGCATAGTCTAGGGTGTGGCTGACGCTTTCGTGGTGGTCGGTAGAGAGGTAGCCTAGTTCTTGGTATTGGACTAGTCCGTGACGACCATTGATGCCGAGAGGGTCGGCCTTGCTGGCTGTTTCAAGCATGGCTTGGAGGAGTTCTTCTTCTAGGTCGGGGGCCATGTCCTTGCAGGCGCTATCTGCGATAATACCGTCTAAAAGTGTACCTGGCATCATACCCCGTTCATCTGGAGCCAGCCATTTTGGAAGGAAACCAGTATCGCGGTAGTTATTGAGAAATCCTTCTAAAAAGCGGTGGTAGTGTTCCGGTATGATAAGGGCAAAGAGGGGGAAGGTGGTTCGGAAGGTATCCCAGAAACCATTGTTGTTGAAGAGGACACCAGACTTGACAGTTCCAGTAGCCAGATCCATGTGGATGACTTGTCCTGATTCATCAACCTCATAAAAAGTCTGAGGAAAGAGGAAGAGTCTGTAGAGACAGTGATCAAAGAAGGTTCGGTCAGCTTCTCCTGTCTCCATGATATCAAAACGATGGAGGAGATTTTCCCAGTCCGCTTGTGCATTTGCTTTACAGTTATCAAAATCTTTTTGAGGTAGATTAAGCAGAGCCTGAGAGTGAGAGATGAAAGAAGTCGCTAGCTGAATTTCAGCATGACTATCTGCTAAGTCAATTAGCCAGTCTTCGCCTTCTTGGCTGATAGCAAGGATATCCGTATTCATTTTCAGGGATGTGAACAGTATCAGTGGATTTTTGTTGGTTTCAGTTTTACCTTCTTGTCGCAGGGCAAGAGTCCGCTCATCTACTTGCTCCACTGTCAGTTCATCTGCTGCGTGAAGATAGAGGGAGAGGGCTTTGCCTTGCTTTTGTTCCAAACGAATAGAAGCACCGTAGCAAGTCGGTGTAAGCTGGCTTTCAATCTGATAGCGCAGGGAGAAAATTTTCAGATAATGAGGTTGGAAAGAGGCCTTATCCATATCATAGGAAGACTGGCGATGGAAGAGGCTGTCTCCACCCAGTTGGCCTGTGACAGGTGTCAGAAGGAGCCAAGAGTAGTCGCCAATCCAAGGGCTGGGCTGGTGGGTTAATCGAATCCCCTGAAAGATAGGCAGATGCGGATCGAAAAACCAAGAGCCCTCCTGGTCACTGGTCTGGGGTACAAAGTAATTCATCCCAAAAGGCACGCCTGTGTATGGCAGGGTATTTCCCCGAGAGAAGGCATGCTTGCTGGCAGTTCCAAAGCGGGTATCGATGGTTTCAAGTAGTAGTTTCATAGTCTTTCCTTTAGCTGTTTTTCTACATTATATCAGAAAAAGAGGGCCTTTAGAAAAGGAGCTTCAAAGATAACTATTTTGTAGAAAAATGACTATCATTTGTGTATGTATTTTCTGTCTCAAAAGCTATATACTGAAAATGAAACTTGTTTGAAAGAGGATACTGCACGATGATTTATTCAAAAGAAATTGTTAGAGAATGGCTAGATGAAGTGGCAGAGCGAGCTAAGGACCATCCAGAGTGGGTGGATGTTTTCGAGCGTTGTTACACAGACACCTTGGACAATACGGTTGAAATCCTAGAAGATGGTTCAACCTTTGTGCTCACAGGAGATATTCCTGCTATGTGGCTTCGAGATTCGACAGCTCAACTCAGACCCTACCTTCATGTGGCTAAAAGAGATGCCCTCCTGCGTCAGACCATTGCAGGTTTGGTCAAACGTCAGATGACCTTGGTACTCAAGGATCCTTATGCCAATTCCTTCAACATTGAGGAAAACTGGAAGGGGCACCACGAGACCGACCATACAGACCTTAATGGCTGGATTTGGGAACGCAAGTACGAGGTGGACTCGCTTTGCTATCCTTTGCAGTTGGCTTATCTCCTCTGGAAAGAGACTGGCGAGACTAGTCAGTTTGATGAGACTTTTGTCGCAGCGACCAAGGAAATCCTCCATCTGTGGACGGTGGAACAAGACCACAAGAACTCTCCTTATCGTTTTGTCCGAGATACGGACCGCAAGGAAGACACCTTGGTAAATGATGGCTTTGGACCTGATTTTGCAGTGACAGGTATGACTTGGTCAGCCTTTCGTCCGAGTGATGATTGCTGTCAGTATAGTTACTTGATTCCGTCAAATATGTTTGCAGCAGTAGTCTTGGGTTATGTGCAAGAAATCTTTACAGAATTGAATCTAGCTGATAGCGAGAGTGTCATCGCAGACGCTAAACGTCTGCAAGAAGAGATCCAAGAAGGTATCGAAAACTATGCTTACACCACCAACAGCAAGGGCGAAAAGATTTATGCCTTTGAAGTGGATGGTCTAGGAAATGCCAGCATCATGGATGATCCAAACGTTCCAAGTTTGTTGGCTGCGCCTTATCTGGGCTACTGCGATGTCAACGATGAAGTGTATCAAGCAACTCGTCGTACCATTCTGAGCCCTGAAAATCCATACTTCTACCAAGGAGAATACGCTAGCGGTCTCGGAAGTTCTCACACCTTCTATCGCTATATCTGGCCCATTGCCCTTTCTATCCAAGGTTTGACAACAAGAGATAAGGCAGAGAAAAAATTCTTGCTGGACCAGCTGGTTGCTTGCGATGGTGGTACAGGTGTTATGCACGAAAGCTTCCACGTGGATGACCCAACTCTTTATTCTCGTGAATGGTTCTCTTGGGCCAACATGATGTTCTGTGAATTGGTCTTGGATTACTTGGATATCCGCTAAGGAACACGCTTTAGCGCAACTGATTCTTGGAAAGAATCACAAATTTACATTTAAAACGTTAACAATAAAAATTTAAATTTAGAATGAGGTTTTACTTCATGGAAAATGTTGTCGTACATATTATCTCACATAGTCACTGGGATCGTGAGTGGTACTTGCCCTTTGAAAGCCACCGTATGCAGTTGGTGGAATTATTTGACAATCTCTTTGATCTCTTTGAAAATGACCCTGAGTTCAAGAGCTTCCATTTGGATGGTCAAACCATTGTCCTTGATGACTACTTGCAAATTCGTCCTGAAAATCGCGACAAAGTCCAACGCTACATCGACGAGGGCAAACTTAAAATTGGTCCCTTTTATATCTTGCAGGATGATTACTTGATTTCAAGTGAAGCCAATGTCCGCAATACCTTGATTGGTCAAGCAGAATGTGCAAAATGGGGCAAATCAACTCAGGTTGGTTACTTCCCAGATACCTTTGGAAATATGGGACAAGCGCCTCAAATTCTTCAAAAATCAGGCATTCACGTGGCAGCCTTTGGTCGTGGTGTGAAGCCGATTGGATTTGATAACCAAGTCCTCGAAGATGAGCAGTTTACTTCCCAGTTTTCAGAAATGTACTGGCAGGGTGCGGACGGAAGTCGTGTCCTCGGTATCCTCTTTGCCAACTGGTACAGTAACGGGAATGAAATCCCAGTTGATAAAGAAGAGGCCTTGACCTTCTGGAAACAAAAATTGTCAGATGTGCGTGCCTACGCTTCGACTAACCAATGGTTGATGATGAACGGCTGTGACCACCAGCCTGTACAGAAAAATCTGAGTGAAGCCATTCGTGTGGCAAATGAACTCTTCCCAGATGTGACCTTTGTTCACAGTTCTTTTGATGAATATGTCCAAGCTGTGGAAAGTGCCCTACCAGAGCAGTTATCAACGGTTACAGGTGAGTTGACCAGTCAGGAAACAGACGGCTGGTATACACTTGCCAACACTTCTTCATCTCGTATTTATCTCAAACAATCCTTCCAAGAAAATAGCAACCTCCTAGAGCAAGTAGTGGAGCCACTAACTATCATCACTGGTGGTCATAACCACAAGGACCAGTTGACCTATGCTTGGAAAACTCTTTTGCAAAATGCGCCGCATGATAGTATCTGTGGCTGTAGCGTGGACGAAGTTCACCGCGAAATGGAAACTCGTTTTGCCAAGGTTAATCAAGTCGGAAACTTTGTTAAGAGCAACCTGCTCAACGAGTGGAAGGGTAAAATCGCTACAGCTAAAGCTCAAAGTGACTATCTCTTTACTGTCATTAATACAGGCTTGCATGATAAGGTCGATACTGTCAGCACAGTGATTGATGTTGCGACTTGTGATTTCAAGGAATTGCATCCAACAGAAGGCTACAAGAAGATGGCTGCTCTTACCTTGCCAAGTTACCATGTGGAGGACTTGGATGGGCGTCCTGTAGAGGCTAAAATTGAAGACCTCGGAGCTAATTTTGAGTACGATTTACCAAAAGACAAGTTCCGCCAAGCTCGTATCGCCCGACAAGTGCGCGTGACCATTCCAGTTCACCTAGCGCCGCTTTCTTGGACAACCTTCCAATTGCTGGAAGGAGAACAAGAACACCGCGACGGTATTTACCAAAACGGAGTGATTGATACGCCATTTGTAACGGTTAGTGTGGATGACAATATCACAGTTTATGATAAGACAACTCATGAAGCCTATGAAGATTTTATTCGCTTCGAAGATCGTGGTGACATCGGAAACGAGTATATCTATTTCCAACCAAAAGGAACAGAGCCAATCTATGCAGAGCTTAAGGGCTACGAGGTCTTGGAAAACACAGCTCGCTACGCTAAAATCTTGCTCAAACATGAATTGACCGTGCCTGTCAGTGCAGATGAAAAGCTAGAAGAAGAGCAAAAAGGCATCATCGAGTTTATGAAGCGTGAAGCTGGACGTTCAGAAGAATTGACAAGCATTCCTCTTGAAACTGAGATGACTATCTTCGTTGATAATCCACAAATCCGTTGCAAGACTCGCTTTACCAACACTGCCAAAGACCACCGTATCCGTCTCTTGGTCAAGACTCATAACACGCGTCCAAGCAATGATTCTGAAAGCATCTATGAGGTGGTAACACGACCAAACAAACCAGCTGCTTCATGGGAAAATCCTGAAAATCCTCAACACCAACAGGCCTTTGTCAGTCTGTATGACGATGAAAAAGGGGTGACTGTATCCAATAAGGGATTGAATGAATACGAAATCCTTGGAGACGACACTATTGCAGTGACCATTCTGCGTGCGTCAGGTGAGCTAGGTGACTGGGGTTACTTCCCAACACCAGAAGCACAATGCTTGCGTGAGTTTGAAGTCGAATTTGCGCTTGAATGCCACCAAGCCCAAGAACGCTTCTCAGCCTATCGTCGTGCTAAAGCCTTGCAGACACCATTTACCAGCCTTCAGCTTGCTAAACAAGAAGGAAGCGTGGCTGCGACTGGTAGCCTCTTGAGCCATTCTGTTCTCAGCATACCGCAAATCTGTCCAACAGCCTTTAAGGTATCTGAAAATGAAGAAGGCTATGTTCTTCGTTACTACAATATGTGTAGTGAAAATGTACGTGTACCGGAAAGTCAACATCTCTTCCTGGACCTACTGGAACGACCATACCCAGTTCATAGAGGCCTCATTTCTCCACAAGAGATTCGTACAGAATTCATCAAAAAAGAAGAAATTTAATTTCAAAAAGTAAACATAAAGAGAAAGGAGGGGCGAAAAGGTAAGAACTAACTGCTGATTCGCCCCTTTTATGGTAAAAACAATGACCATTGCAACGATTGATATCGGAGGGACTGGGATTAAGTTTGCCAATCTGACTCCTGATGGGAAAATACTGAATAAGACAAGCATTCCAACGCCTGAAAACTTGGAGGACTTACTAGCTTGGTTGGACCAACGCTTGTCAGAACAGGATTATAGTGGGATTGCTATGAGTGTTCCAGGTGCGGTCAATCAAGAGACAGGTGTGATTGATGGCTTTAGTGCGGTGCCTTATATCCACGGCTTTTCTTGGTATGAGGTGTTTAGCTCTTATCAGCTACCTATCCATTTAGAAAATGATGCAAACTGCGTTGGACTCAGTGAATTACTAGCTCATCCAGAACTTGAAAATGCAGCTTGTGTCGTGATTGGGACAGGGATTGGCGGAGCTATGATTATCAATGGTAGACTTCATCGAGGTCGCCACGGTCTGGGTGGGGAATTTGGCTACATGACAACTCTTGCCCCTGCTGAAAAGCTCAACAACTGGTCGCAACTAGCGTCAACTGGAAATATGGTGCGCTACGTGATTGAAAAATCTGGTCAGACTGATTGGGACGGTCGCAAGATTTACCAAGAGGCTGCAGCAGGAAATGCCCTTTGTCAAGAAGCCATTGAGCGCATGAACCGCAATCTGGCGCAAGGCTTGCTTAATATCCAGTATCTCATCGATCCAGATGTCATTAGTCTGGGAGGCTCTATCAGTCAAAATCCAGATTTCATCCAAGGTGTTAAGAAAGCTGTTGATAACTTTGTCGAAACCTACGAAGAATACACGATCGCACCTGTCATCCAGGCCTGCACCTATCACGCAGATGCTAATCTCTACGGAGCCCTTGTCAACTGGCTACAGGAGGAAAACCAATGGTAAGATTTACAGGAATTAATTCCAAACAAACTCAGGCAATCGACTTGCTGACAAAGCACATTTCGCTACCAGATGTAGAGGTAGCTGTCGCTCAGTCTGATCAAGCCTCTATCTCTATCAAGGGTGAGGGTGGTCACTATCAATTGACCTACCGCAAACCTCACCAACTTTATCGTGCCTTGTCCCTGTTGGCAACATCCCTAGCAGAAGGTGACAAGGTAGAGATTGAGGAACAAGCAGCTTATGAAGATTTAGCCTACATGGCAGACTGTTCTCGAAATGCAGTGCTGAATGTGGCTTCTGCCAAGCAGATGATTGAGGTCTTGGCTCTCATGGGCTACTCAACCTTTGAGCTCTACATGGAAGATACCTACCAGATTGAAGGGCAGCCTTACTTTGGCTATTTCCGTGGAGCCTACTCAGCTGAGGAATTGCAGGAAATCGAAGCCTATGCCAAGCAGTTTGATATGACCTTTGTGCCATGTATCCAGACCTTGGCCCACTTGTCTGCCTTCGTTAAATGGGGTGTCAAAGAAGTTCAGGAGCTCCGTGATGTGGAGGATATTCTTCTCATCGGCGAAGAAAAGGTTTATGACCTGATTGATGGCATGTTTGCTACCCTATCTAAACTGAAGACTCGCAAGGTCAATATTGGGATGGACGAAGCCCACTTGGTTGGTTTGGGACGCTACTTGATTCTGAACGGTGTTGTGGATCGTAGTCTCCTCATGTGCCAACACTTGGAGCGCGTGCTAGATATTGCTGACAAATATGGTTTCCACTGCCAGATGTGGAGCGATATGTTCTTTAAACTTATGTCAGCAGATGGCCAGTACGACCGTGATGTGGAAATTCCAGAAGAAACTCGTGTCTACCTAGACCGTCTCAAAGACCGAGTGACTTTGGTTTACTGGGACTATTATCAGGATAGCGAGGAAAAATACAACCGTAACTTTAGTAACCACCACAAGATTAGTCATGACCTTGCCTTTGCGGGGGGTGCTTGGAAGTGGATTGGTTTCACACCCAACAACCATTTCAGCCGTCTCATCGCTCTTGAAGCCAATAAAGCCTGTCGTGCCAATGACATCAAAGAAGTCATCGTGACGGGTTGGGGGGACAATGGTGGTGAGACCGCTCAGTTTTCTATCCTACCAAGTTTGCAAATCTGGGCAGAACTCAGCTATCGCAATGACCTAGACCGACTGTCTGCTCATTTCCAGACTAATACTGGTCTATCGGTTGAGGACTTTATGCAGATTGACCTAGCTAATCTCTTGCCAGACCTACCGGGTAATCTCAGCGGGATCAATCCTAACCGCTATGTCTTTTATCAGGATATTCTCTGTCCGATCCTTGATCGACACATGACACCTGAACAGGACAAACCGCACTTCGCTCAGGCTGCTGAGACGCTTGCTAACATTAAAGAAAAAGCTGCCAACTATGCCTACCTCTTTGAAACTCAGGCCCAGTTGAACCAGATTTTAAGTAGCAAAGTGGATGTGGGACGACGCATTCGTCAAGCCTATCAAGTGGATGATAAGGAAAGCCTACAAGAAATCGCCAGACAAGAATTACCAGAACTCAGAAGCCAAATCGAACACTTCCATGCCCTCTTTAGCAACCAATGGCTGAAAGAAAACAAGGTCTTTGGCTTGGACACAGTTGATATCCGTATGGGCGGACTCTTGCAACGCATCAAGCGAGCAGAAAGCCGCATCGAGGCTTATCTAGCTGGTCAGATTGACCGCATCGATGAGTTAGAAGTGGAAATCTTACCATTTACAGACTTCTACGCAGACAAGGACTTCGCAGCCACAACAGCCAACCAGTGGCATACCATTGCGACAGCTTCAACCATTTATACAACCTAAAAACAAGAACACCTTGCCTTGAGCAGAGTGTTTCTCGTGAAACATCCCTTTCTTAAAAAAGTACTCCACATAAAATAATTTGTGGAGTTTTTTCTATAATTAGTAGTTTAACCTAACCTTCAAATAGGAGTATACTAATAATGTAATCGTTATCAAAAGTCTAAAAAGGAATTTTTAGATGGATATCAAAATAAAAAGGGGAGGAAATTATGAATAAGTTTTCAAAAACCTTGAGAGACAACTGGATCTTTCTCTTGATGGTTTTACCAGGGGCACTCTGGTTGATTCTATTCTTCTACATTCCAGTATTTGGGAACGTGGTTGCCTTTAAAGACTACCACATGACCAGTAATGGTTTTATAGATAGTATCGTGAATAGTAAATGGGTCGGACTCGATAATTTCAGATTCTTGTTTAGTTCAAAAGACGCCTTTATTATCACACGAAATACTGTCCTCTACAATCTAGGCTTTATCTTTATCGGTTTGATTGTATCAGTAGGGATTGCTA
Source organism: Streptococcus pseudopneumoniae (assembly GCF_001076775.1). GTDB lineage: Bacteria > Bacillota > Bacilli > Lactobacillales > Streptococcaceae > Streptococcus > Streptococcus pseudopneumoniae_G. The sequence goes on along the minus strand of NZ_JVGV01000011.1, from coordinate 58,458 downwards.
TCATCTTAAGTGAACTCCGTTCTAAGAGAATGGTTAAGATCTTCCAAACTTCCATGTTGTTCCCTTACTTCTTGTCTTGGGTTATCATCAGTTTCTTTACAGATGCCTTCCTAAACATTGATAAAGGTGTGTTCAACCATTTCCTAGAGTCTATCGGAATGAAGGAAATCAATTTCTACGCTGACTTGGGTATCTGGCCATATCTTCTACTTTTCCTAGGTATTTGGAAAGGTTTTGGATATAGCAGTGTCATGTACTATGCGACAATCATGGGAATTGATCCAACCTACTACGAAGCAGCGACAGTGGATGGGGCCAGCAAATGGCAACGAATTCGCAATGTAACCATTCCGCAGTTGACACCATTGGTAACTGTATTGACCATCCTTGCAGTCGGAAACATCTTCCGTGCAGACTTTGGTCTCTTCTACCAAATCCCCCACAATGCTGGTCAGCTTTATAACGTAACCAATGTTTTGGACGTATATGTATATAATGGCTTGACTCAGACAGCGGATATCGGGATGGCTTCAGCAGCAGGTCTCTACCAATCAGTTGTTGGCTTGATTCTGGTTATCCTATCAAACTTACTGGCAAGACGAGTTGATCCAAACTCAGCCTTGTTCTAGAAAGGAGGAGAATATGGCAGAAAAGAAAATTAAAAAAGAAAAAATTGATAATGTCGGCATTCACTCCTTCAGTAAGAAAGCAGATATCTTCTTTAGTACCATTTCTGGTTTGGTTGCCCTCTCTTGTATCCTACCCTTTGTATTCGTTATCGTTATTTCGGTGACAGATGAAAAGAGTATCCTCCAAAATGGATATAGCTTCTTCCCATCCCAATTTGGATTAGACGGTTTTGAATTTTTGGCACAGTTTAAGGATAAAATCCTCCAAGCCCTCTTCATCTCAGTCTTTGTAACAGTGGTGGGGACTATCACAAACGTTTTTATCACAACAACCTATGCCTACGCTATCTCACGGACAACCTTTAAGTATCGCAGATTCTTTACAATCTTTGCCCTTCTTAGTATGTTGTTCAATGCTGGTTTGGTACCGGGCTATATCGTGGTAACTCGTTTACTTCAACTTGGTGATACTGTTTGGGCCTTGATTGTTCCAATGCTTCTCTCACCATTTAACATCATCTTGATGCGTTCCTTCTTCAAGAAGACCATTCCAGAAGCCATTCTAGAATCCGCTCGTATCGATGGTGCTAGTGAGGCCCGGATCTTCTTCCAAATCTGTTTGCCATTGTCATTACCAGGTATCGCAACCATTACGCTCTTAACAGCTCTTGGTTTCTGGAATGACTGGTTCAACGCCCTTCTTTACATCAAGAGTGACAACTTGTATCCATTGCAATATTTGCTCATGCAAATCCAACAAAATATGGATTACATCGCCAAAGCAGTCGGCCTATCTGGTCAACTGGGAGTTGCTCTTCCAAAAGAAACAGGTCGTATGGCCATGGTTGTGGTCGCAACCCTTCCAATCGCGATTCTGTATCCATTCTTCCAACGCTACTTTGTAAAAGGTTTGACTATCGGTGGTGTGAAAGAATAGTGCTTGTTGAGAAAAATCATTTCTCATTTCCAAACTTCCCTTGCGTGAAGTTAAGATCATTATATTGTTTATAAGTTTAAAAATAAAAAAAGGAGTTTTTGTCATGAAAAACTGGAAAAAATATGCTTTTGCATCTGCTAGCGTAGTCGCTTTGGCTGCTGGTCTCGCTGCTTGTGGAAACCTTTCAGGTAACAGTAAAAAAGCTGCTGACTCAGCTTCAGGTGAAAAAACTGTTATCAAAATGTACCAAATCGGTGACAAACCAGATAACTTAGATGAATTGCTAGAAAATGCTAACAAAATCATCGGTGAAAAAGTTGGTGCTAAATTGGATATCCAATATCTTGGATGGGGTGACTATGATAAGAAAATGTCAGTTATCACATCATCTGGTGAAAACTACGATATCGCCTTTGCATCTAACTATGTTGTAAATGCTCAAAAAGGTGCCTATGCTGACTTGACTGACTTGTATAAGAAAGAAGGGGCAGAGCTTTATAAAGCACTTGACCCAGCTTACATCAAAGGTAACAGCATTAACGGTAAAATTTACGCAGTTCCAGTTGCAGCCAACGTTGCATCATCTCAAAACTTCGCTTTCAACGGAACTCTTCTTGCTAAATACGGTATCGATATTTCAGGTGTCACTTCATATGAAACACTTGAACCAGTCTTGAAACAAATCAAAGAAAAAGCTCCAGATGTAGTGCCATTTGCGGTTACTAAGAACTTCATCCCATCTGATAACTTTGACTACCCAGTTCCAAACGGACTTCCATTCGTTATCGACCTTGAAGGGGACACTACTAAGATCGTAAACCGTTACGAAGTGCCTCGCTTTAAAGAACACTTGAAGACTCTTCACAAATTCTATGAAGCTGGATACATTCCAAAAGACGTAGCAACAAGCGATACTTCATTTGACCTTCAACAAGATACTTGGTTCGTTCGTGAAGAAACAGTAGGACCAGCTGACTACGGTAACAGCTTGCTTTCACGTGTTGCGAACAAAGATATCCAAATCAAACCAATCACTAACTTCATCAAGAAAAACCAAACAACACAAGTTGCTAACTTTGTTATCTCAAACAACTCTAAGAACAAAGAAAAATCAATGGAAGTGTTGAACCTCTTGAACACTAACCCAGAACTCTTGAATGGTCTTGTTTATGGTCCAGAAGGCAAGAACTGGGAAAAAATTCCAGGTAAAGAAAACCGTGTTAAAGTCCTTGATGGCTACAAAGGAAACACTCACATGGGTGGATGGAACACTGGTAACAACTGGATCCTTTACATCAACGAAAACGTTACAGACCAACAAATCGAAGATTCTAAGAAACAGTTGGCTGAAGCTAAAGAATCTCCAGCACTTGGATTCATCTTTAACACTGACAATGTGAAATCTGAAATCTCAGCAATCTCTAACACAATGCAACAATTCGATACAGCTATCAACACTGGTACTGTAGACCCAGACAAAGCTATTCCAGAATTGATGGAAAAATTGAAATCTGAAGGTGCTTACGATAAAGTATTGAACGAAATGCAAAAACAATACGATGAATTCTTGAAAAACAAAAAATCATAAGATCAATTGATTTCGTGTATTCATTCCTAATTCCTAAAAATTGAATCACTGTTTTCCTCAGGCTTATCTGGGGGAGGCAGTGATTTTTTGAAACGAGAGCATAGATATCCGTGTTTTCTTATCACTATTTAACCATTCAGGAAATCTTAAGCACCATTTAGGATTTGGAGTAAGGATTTAGGAAAATATCGCTTATATTAGAGATGTTCCAAGTTTACAACGGAGGGTTCACATGAAAAAGTATCAACTTCTATTCAAAATAAGTGCAGTTTTCTCTTACTTATTTTTCGTATTTGGTCTTTCTCATCTGACGCTTATTGTTCAAAATTATTGGCAATTTTCTTCCCAGATTGGCAATTTCGTCTGGATTCAAAATCTTTTGAGTTTGCTATTTAGTGGAGTCATGATTTGGATTCTGTTTAAGACAGGGCACGGCTATCTTTTTCGCATTCCGAGAAAAAAATGGCTTTGGTATTCGATTTTGACAGTATTAGTGGTAGTGCTCCAGATCTCTTTTAACGTTCAGACAGCTAAACATGTTCAGTCAACTGCTGAAGGTTGGGCCGTATTGATCGGTTATAGTGGGACCAACTTTGCTGAGCTAGGTATCTATATAACTTTGTTCTTTCTGACTCCACTTATGGAAGAGCTAATCTATAGAGGATTACTGCAACACGCCTTTTTTAAGCATTCGAGATTTGGCCTTGATTTGCTTCTTCCGTCAATTTTATTTGCTCTTCCTCATTTTTCAAGTCTGCCTAGTTTGTTAGATATCTTCGTCTTTGCAACATCTGGCATCATCTTTGCTAGTTTGACCCGCTATACCAAGAGCATTTATCCTTCCTATGCGGTGCATGTGATTAATAATATTTTCGCGACTCTACCATTTCTGCTGACTTTTTTACATAGGGTGTTTGGGTAAATACTGACGCGAGAGTTAGGAATGATAGCTTTTCAATTTAAGGAGGGAAATAAGAATGACACCATTAAAATGGTTTGCAGGAGGCAGCGAAAGACGTTGTGAAGCCATGACGATCATAGATCATCTATTGGAAGATATAAAGGATACGCCTCAACTGACTCCCTTGAAAAATCTGTTAGTGAGTTATAAAAGACGATTAGAGGACGATGGGACCTCTACTCCATTTATTTTGAGTCAAATGAATGTTGACCTTGCGCGCGTATTGATTGATAACAAGCTAAGTTTGTCAGAAAATCAAGCTGAGCAGATCAAAAAATTGAGAGAACTATCTGCAATTCGCTATGGTTACTGATGAAGTGCAGGGACAGGCCATCTTCTACAATTTCCAGTCAAATAAATTGCATTCGCTTTCTCAAGCAGGTATACTAGTATAGTTAGATGAAAAATTCTGAAAATTTAAGAATAGAAAAGAGAACAAATCTTATGGCAAAAGATATTCGTGTCTTACTTTACTACCTTTACACTCCAATTGAAAATGCAGAGCAATTTGCTGCAGACCACTTGGCTTTCTGTAAATCAATTGGCCTTAAAGGTCGTATCCTAGTCGCTGACGAGGGGATTAACGGAACAGTTTCAGGTGACTACGAAACAACTCAAAAATACATGGACTACGTTCACAGTCTCCCAGGAATGGAAGACCTCTGGTTCAAGATTGACGAAGAAAGTGAACAAGCTTTCAAGAAGATGTTTGTTCGCTATAAGAAAGAAATTGTCCACCTTGGTTTGGAAGACAACGACTTTGACAATGACATCAACCCACTTGAAACAACAGGTGCTTACTTGTCTCCAAAAGAGTTCAAAGAAGCTCTTCTTGACGAAGATACAGTTGTCCTTGACACACGTAACGATTATGAGTACGACCTAGGACACTTCCGTGGGGCTATCCGCCCAGATATCCGCAACTTCCGTGAGTTGCCACAATGGGTTCGTGATAACAAAGAAAAATTCATGGACAAGCGTGTCGTGGTTTACTGTACAGGTGGGGTTCGCTGTGAGAAATTCTCAGGCTGGATGGTCCGTGAAGGCTACAAAGATGTCGGCCAATTGCACGGAGGAATTGCAACTTACGGTAAAGATCCAGAAGTCCAAGGTGAGCTTTGGGATGGGAAAATGTACGTCTTTGACGAGCGTATCGCCGTAGATGTCAACCATGTCAACCCAACTATCGTAGGGAAAGACTGGTTTGATGGAACACCATGTGAACGTTATGTCAACTGTGGAAATCCATTCTGTAACCGTCGTATCTTGACATCAGAAGAAAATGAAGACAAGTACCTTCGTGGATGTTCACACGAGTGCCGTGTTCACCCACGTAACCGCTATGTTTCAGAACATGAATTGACACAAGCTGAAGTTGTCGAGCGCCTAGCCGCTATCGGTGAAAGCTTGGATCAAGCAGCTACTGTATAAGATTAAACAGTCCTTAGGGGTTGTTTTTCTATGCTTTTTACTCAAAAATCTAAAGTTTGTTTCTGTATCTTTCAGGAAAATAAGGTATACTATATGTAAACGATTTCAAAGGAGTCCAGTTATGACGAAAACATTTTTTATTCCAAATAAACAGAGCATTTTAGGAGAACAAGAGATTTTGACTGCCAAGTCCATCTTGGCCTTGGTAGATGGTTTGGAGTCACATAGCTATGATGCTGTCTATCTTCGTCAGCCTCTTAGCCGTCTTGAATATATTGAGTGTGCGATAGTGGGGCAATCACAATTTCTCTTTAAGGTCAGTTATGCTGATGATCAAAAGGCATATCGTGTCGATCTTCCTGACCTACTAACGAAGACAGACTGGGAAATCATCAAGTCATTTTTAGATGCCCTGCTTGCTTATACAGGAACTGAGATTGAAGGACTAGATGGTTTTGATTTTGAAGCTTATTTCCAAGCAAGTATTCAAGCCTATCTAGCAGACACTGCAGCTCGTTTTACGATTTGTCAAGGAATCTTTAATCCTGTTTTCTTTAGTCATGAGGACTTGAAAAGCTTTTTAGAGGCAGATGGTTTGGCACAGTTTGAAGCACGTGTACGTGCAGTTCAAGAGACAGATGCTTACTTTGCAAGAGTTTCCTTCTATCAGGATGGAGAAGGACAAGTTCACGGTGTTTACCATCTGGCTCAAGGAGTCAAGACTGTTTTACCGAGAGAACCATTTGTTCCTGCTTCCTATATTGAGCAATTGCTGGATAAGGAAGTTCAGTGGGAGATTGACTTGGTTCAAATTACAGGAGACGGCTCTAAACCAGAAGACTATGAAGCCATTGCCCGCTTGGACTATGCAAAATTCCTAGAGTCATTACCATCAGCATCTTACCACCAATTAGATGCCAATCAATTAGAAGTGCAACCAATCTTAGACAAAGATTTTAAAGCATTAGCACAAGAAGAGTAAAGCAGGTCAAGTGACTTGCTTTTTTGACATAGAAAAATCCTGCCATGAAAGACAGGATTGAAGTTTAAAGAAAGGCCAAGATACGAAGGTAATCTCCAATCAGTGCTACCTCAGCTACAAAGAAGAGGAGGATAATGACTCCGTTCACAAGGACAGACAAGAATAACTGATAGAAGGAGTCGGTTTCACTTGCTTGACTTGGCCTTGTAATGATATGGAGACTGGCAAGCAGAATGATTCCAACACTAATCACACACAAGAGGGCTGTGAATCGCAGGCTATCAAAGAAGGCAAAGAAACTAGCAATGGCAGTGAGGAAGATTGGAATTGCCAAGAGTTGACTATATTGTTGGAGAACCTTTTCTAGCGTCCAGTCTTTTTCCTGGTGGATAAATCGTCTCACGACGAAACCACCCAAGAGGAATGAAAAGAAGAAGAGTGTTGTTGCTACTAGGATAGAGATAATCGAAAAGAGATTTAATGAAGCAAATTGTTCAGGGAAGTGATTATGCATAGTTGCTATATGTCCATAGTAAGCATGTTTGATGTGGTAGATACTAAAGAAAAAGGAAGATGCAGAAAACAGAATGAGCAAGAGAAAGGCTGTGTAACTGTGTGTGCTACTTGTTTCAAGACTGCTTGTAGGAGATTTGATTGCTTCCACTAGCCAAGACCAAAAATCAAGCGCTTGCTCTTTCCATCTATCCGTAGATTTTGGAGCTTGGTCGGGGATATAGGGACTTTCTAAGGATTGACTGATAAGAAGGGGCTCTTTCGTGGTTGGTTTTTGCTGAGGAAGTGCTTCTTGACTCTCTTCAGCTATAGTGACTTTTTCTGTTTCTTTAGAAAAATCTTGCTCTTCTTCAGTAGAATCTAATGCTTTCTTTTCTTCTATTTCTGTTCTCGCTTCACTGTCTTCAGGCGTTTCAATTTTCTCTTCTTGCTGGCTTTCCAGTTCGACTTCAGCTTGAGAGACGTCCTCCTCTACTTGAGTATTTTTTTCAATTGGTGTATCGAGATTGGCTATCGTTTCTTCAGCCTTGTCTGCAACCTCTTGAGTTTGCTCTTCAGGTTTGTTCTTGCTTGTTGCTTTTACAAAATCATTACTTTCAAACCATTCTTGTTTCATGGTAGAACCTCCTTTTTAGTTAGATAAATATGCTTCCATAGTAGCAAATGTAAGCGTTTTTGTCAACGTCTGTTTGGTATGGATATTAGCTCAATATCATTATCAGCTCTAGCAATGAGTTGATCCTTGGCCTCGGTTTTTTCAGTTTTGTAAGGGTTGCTTAATTCCGTACCTCTTGATTCAGGCTCTTCTCTTGTGAATTGGTGGATAGAACCATAGTTACTTGAGATGTCCCAGTTAATTCGTTGGTTCTCTTTCTGGTCTAGGATGATTCTGAGATACTTTTTGGCAGTCAGTTCAACCTTACCATGGACTTGGATATTTTCAGCGTGGAAGTGCTTCTCTGTTGACTCTAGTTGACTATCTGTAAGGTCTGTATCAAAGATATTAACGATATTAGGGGTTGTGAGTTTACTGTTTTTGATACGACTTCCTTCAATTCGGAGGATATAGCTGTTTGTATTGAGGGTCGCATTTTCAAGGCTAGCATTTATGATGGTGGTTTGTCTGCGATTGGCTGAGATGTTGATTCCTTTTAGGCTTCTTCCTTTTGGCAATTGGAGAATAACTTCATCAAAACGACTAGAGTAGCTGCTTGCGATATGGAGAATCCCGCCGATTCCAGAAGAGAGAAATGGAGTTTCAGACAGTTTCTTATCAGTGAGGCTCAGCGTTTTATCGTTCTGATTCGTGATAAGATCATGGTGAGCAGAAAGAGATGGATGGTAAGAAATGTGGATTTGATCATCGAAAGAGTCTGTGATGGTCAGCGCGTGTTGGTGGAGCGTGATTTCTAGGTTTTCGACTTCCTTGCCAAAGGTCAGCTCTTCCATCCGACTATCATAGACAGGCTCCTTGGACATGGCAAGCAGACTCTTAATCCCGTCAGATTGGATCCCCACAAAGAGCAGGATAAAGCCGATAATGGTAGTCACCACACCAAAAATGAGAAATCCTCTTGTCCATTTACGCATGCTGGTCACCTCTCTTTCCTTTTTTAAGAACAAATTGCACCAGGCGAACAATGAGTAGGCCGAAGAAACGAGCTACATAGGAAATACCTAGTAAGACTAGTGAAGAAGCACCGATGGCTAGTAAACCAGAACCGAAAATCAAGATAAAGGCTGATTTAGCTTGGGCGAGGACAGTGAAACTTTCAACTAAGAATAGGAATCCGCCGATGATACCAAGTATAGAAACCGCAAAGAAAGCTATAATGACAGTCAAGGCTGCCACAAGGATTGCGAACAGGGACACGAGGATGGCGATTCCCAGAGGAATACCGATGGGTGCTGCAAGGAGGGCTAACAAGGCGATATGCAAAATTTGTCGGTTATTCTTTTGAGCAGGTGCTTCATTGATTTTTTTATCGAGAAGATTGGAGAGAACTTCGTGAGCTGCTTCCTTAGGAGTTCCCAAGCTAGCGATGAGTTCTTCTTCTCCTTCGACTCCAGCATCGTCAAAGAGTTCCCTGAAATAGTCCATGGCTTCAATTTGGTCAGCCTGAGGCAGTTTTTTGAGATAGAGTTCTAGCTGAGTCAGGTATTCAGTTCTTGTCATGGCGGATACTCCCTTCTATGATGCCATTAATGGTGTCTGTATAGAGTGCCCATTCATCTTTCAGGGTCACGAGCTGTTCTATACCACCATTTGTCAAGGAGTAGTATTTGCGCATGCGACCTTGGAACTCTCTAGAATAGGTTGTCAGAAAGCTATTGCCTTCCAATTTTTTTAGGATAGGATAGAGTGTAGATTCTTTGATATTAGCGATAAGCTTAATGGTCTGGCTAATCTCATACCCATAAGAATCACCCTGCTCCAGTACGGCCAAGATGAGAAATTCAATCAAGGCAGAGGATGTTGGAAAGTACATGGGAAACCTCCTTTTCTAATGTGTAAGATTTTTATATATAATTTTTCTACACATACATTGTACATCTAAAAAAAAGCCCTGTCAAGAGAAATGTGTAAAATTTTTATATATAAAAAAACTTCTAGGCAAAACTAGAAGTTTAGAGGATTTTATCAGCTCTGTCCACTGTAAAGAGGGCCACAGTCATCAGGATATCGACGAGTAAGAGGGCAGCTACAGCTGGCACCCAAGAGTGGAAAAGGTCAAAACTGTAACCAAAGAGGGTTGGCCCAAAGGCTGCTAGGATATAGCCTCCTGTTTGAGATAAACCAGACAATTGGGCAGTCTTTTCAGGGGCGCTTGTCTTGAGTGAAAAGTTGACCATGAGATAGGGGAAGAGGGCGCTGGTTGCGGTTCCGATGAGGAGATGGATGGCAAGCCAGTAAAAGAAATTACCGATTGGGAAAAAGAGCATGGAAATGCCGACCACACCAGCTAGTGAAACCAGAGCGAGCATGAGCTGACGGTTGCGAGTAGACAAGCTGGTTGTCAGGCTTGGGATGGTCATTGAAAAAGGAATGCTAATCAGAGAGAAGATAGAAGTCAGCAAGCCAGCTTCGTGACTGGATAGGCCTGCATGGATAGCCATGGTAGGTAGCCAGGTCATAGCTGTGTAAAAGAGCAAGGATTGAAAACCTGCAAAGACAATAACTGCCCAGACCTGTTTATTACGCATGACCTTTGCTTTGCTTTTTTGTTTGGTTTGTGGAGCCAGTCTGTGATTATAGCGGTGATTAGGTAGCCAGACCAAAAAAGTTGCTAGGCAGAGCAGGGTGAGGAGGATGATAAGTCCTTTCCAAGAACTGGCTTGTGTAATGGGCACAGCTAGATAGGACGCCAGAGCCGTCGCAATCCCCATAGAAGTTACATATAAGGTGGTCAGAAAACCAATTTTCTTTGGTTGATTGGCTTGGATGAGACTAGGAAGCAGAACATTGATGACTGCGATACTTGCCCCAACCATCAAGGTTCCTAGATAGAGCAGGGGCAGATTGATTAGTCGAATGAGGGAACCGATAGTCAAGAAGAAGAGGCTGTAGGTGAAGAGATGCTCCAAGCCGATTTTTTGAGCCAGTCGGGTAGAAAATAGCGAGAAGAGGGTAAACATGAGGAGAGGAAGGCTGGTCAAGACACCAAGCGAACTAACTTCTACTCCCAGCCCTTGCGAAATATCTCCCAAAATAATAGGTAAAACAGTAAAAGGAGTCCGCAAGGAAACACCAATCAGGATAATACCTGGAACAAAAAAGAGTGATTGCTTTTTCATATAATACCTCTCCTAGCTGATTTTAATAACAGCTTATTTTAAGGCTTTTTCACTATAATGTCAAGTAAGGTTTCTGGCTTTCAAGATAAAAATGGGAAAGTCTTGAAAATTATGATAAAATAGTGGAAGGAAATCTATATATTGGAGAAAAACTGTGTCTGAAAAGCAAAAAATCAGCGTATTGATGTCGGTATATATCAAGGAAAATCCGACATTTTTAAAGGATGCTATTGAGAGTGTTCAAAATCAGACCCTGAAACCGAGCGAATTGGTTCTGGTTGAGGATGGGCCTTTGACACCTGAGCTCTATCAGGTATTAGACCAGCTTGAAGCTGAGTCTGATATTCCAGTGAAACGCTATCCTCTTGAGCAGAATCAAGGTTTGGGTCTGGCTCTTCGACAGGGTGTTTTGCAGTGTCAGTACGATATCATCGCTCGTATGGATACGGATGATATAGCAGTTCCAGATCGTTTTGAGAAACAGGTTCAGCTAATGGAGAAGAAAAACCTTGACCTATTAGGTGGCCATATTGCAGAGTTTATTGACAATCCTGATGAGATTGTTTCTTACCGTCGTGTTCCAACCCAGCATGCAGAGATTGTGGCTTATCAAAGGATGAGAAGTGCTTTTAACCATATGACTGTCATGTTCAAGAAGGACATGGTTCTCAAGGCAGGTAACTATGAGGATGGCCTCTATATGGAGGATGACCTCCTCTGGCTCAATATGATTGCTGCAGGAGCCAAGACTGGAAATCTGGATCAAATCTTGTGTAAGGTTCGTGTCGGAGCAGGGATGTTTGAGCGTCGTGGGGGACTGCGTTACCTCAAACTCTATCGTCAAGCTCGTCAACGGATGCTGAAGCGAGGACAAATTTCTTACATGGAGTATGCCAAGAGTGTTGCCATTCAGATGGTGGTTGCCCTTTGTCCCGGATTTGTCCGACAGTTTATTTTTATGAAACTGTTACGAAAAAGCAAGTAAAAGATTGTAGCAAATCGTAAACTAGATAAAAAGTGTTATAATAACAATATAATGCTCTTCGAAAATCTCTTCAAACCGCGTCAACCTCGCCTTGCCGTATGTATGTGACTGACTTCGTCAGTCTTATCTACAGCCTCAAAACAGTGTTTTGAGCAGCCTGCGGCTAGTTTCCTAGTTTGCTCTTTGATTTTCATTGAGTATAATTATCCAGCTCTTTTAAGGAGGAGTAAATTTCTATGAATAAAAAACTCACAGATTATGTGATTGATCTGGTGGAAATTTTAAATAAACAACAAAAACAGGTTTTCTGGGGAATATTTGATATTTTGAGTATGGTGGTTTCCATCATTGTATCTTATATCTTATTCTACGGCTTGATTAATCCAGCACCTGTTGACTACATCATCTATACGAGTTTGGCCTTCCTGTTCTATCAATTGATGATTGGATTTTGGGGGCTGAACGCTAGTATTAGTCGTTACAGCAAGATTACGGATTTCATGAAAATCTTTTTTGGTGTGACTGCTAGCAGTATCTTGTCATATAGTATCTGCTATGCCTTCTTGCCACTTTTTTCAATCCGTTTCATCATTCTCTTTATCTTGTTGAGTACTTTCTTGATTTTATTGCCACGGATTACTTGGCAGTTAATCTACTCTAAACGCAAAAAGGGAAGTGGTGATGGAGAACACCGTCGGACCTTCTTGATTGGTGCCGGTGATGGTGGAGCCCTCTTTATGGATAGTTACCAACATCCAACTAGTGAATTAGAACTTGTCGGTATTTTGGACAAGGATTCTAAGAAAAAGGGCCAAAAACTTGGTGGAATCCCTGTTTTGGGTTCATATGATGATCTGCCTGAATTAGCCAAACGCCATCAAATCGAGCGTGTTATCGTTGCGATTCCGTCGCTTGACCCGTCAGAATATGAACGTATCTTGCAGATGTGTAATAAGCTGGGTGTCAAGTGTTACAAGATGCCTAAGGTTGAAACGGTTGTTCAAGGACTTCACCAAGCAGGTACTGGCTTCCAAAAAATTGATATTACGGACCTTTTGGGACGTCAGGAAATTCGTCTTGACGAATCGCGTCTGGGCGCAGAACTGACAGGTAAGACAATCTTAGTCACAGGTGCTGGTGGCTCAATCGGTTCTGAAATCTGTCGCCAAGTTAGTCGCTTCAATCCTGAACGCATCGTCTTGCTCGGTCATGGGGAAAACTCAATCTACCTTGTTTATCATGAATTGATTCGCAAGTTCCAAGGGATTGATTATGTACCGGTTATTGCCGATATTCAAGACTATGACCGTTTGTTGCAAGTCTTTGAACAGTACAAGCCAGCTATTGTTTATCATGCGGCTGCCCACAAGCACGTTCCTATGATGGAGCGCAATCCAAAAGAAGCCTTCAAAAACAATATCCGTGGAACTTACAACGTTGCTAAGGCTGTTGATGAAGCTAAAGTACCTAAGATGGTTATGATTTCGACAGATAAGGCGGTTAATCCACCAAATGTTATGGGAGCAACCAAGCGCGTGGCTGAGTTGATTGTCACTGGCTTTAACCAACGTAGCCAATCAACCTACTGTGCAGTTCGTTTTGGGAATGTTCTTGGTAGCCGTGGTAGTGTCATTCCAGTCTTTGAACGTCAAATTGCTGAAGGCGGGCCTGTAACGGTCACAGATTTTCGCATGACCCGTTACTTTATGACCATTCCAGAAGCTAGCCGTCTGGTTATCCATGCTGGTGCTTATGCCAAGGATGGAGAAGTCTTTATCCTTGATATGGGCAAACCAGTCAAGATTTATGACTTGGCCAAGAAAATGGTGCTTCTAAGTGGCCACACCGAAAGCGAAATTCCAATTGTTGAAGTTGGAATCCGTCCAGGCGAAAAACTTTACGAAGAACTCTTGGTATCGACCGAACTTGTTGATAATCAGGTTATGGATAAGATTTTCGTTGGTAAGGTTAATGTCATGCCTCTAGAAGCCATCGATCAAAAGATTGAAGAGTTCCGCACTCTTAGTGGAGATGAATTGAAGCAAGCCATTATCGCTTTTGCAAATCAAACCACCCACGTTGAATAAAAAAGAAAAACGCATATTATCAGTTCTGAAGAATCTTGGTAATATGCGTTTTGTTATGTAGAAACTTGCTCCATTTTCTTCTGAGATGGGGTTGTCGCCCAGTCTATGTTATTGAAAATAGGCCAAAACTTCTATGGGTTTGTGAGCGATATAATCAGGCTGATAGTTTAGCAAATCTGCTTGCTCCCCAAATCCCCAAGTGACGGCTAATTTCTGAATGCCTGTTTCTTGAGCACCCAGCATATCAAACTTGGTATCTCCGATGATGATAGCTTGTTCTGGGGCTAGTTGATGTGTCTGCAAGGTTTGGCGAATGACATCTGCCTTATGGTGTGCTTCAGGGCTGGAACCATAAATGCCATCAAAGAAATGATAGATTCCCAAGTTTTTAGTCATGTCTTGAGCGGTTGGAGTATTCTTTGTAGTGGTGATATAAAGAGGGTAATTGCTCGATAACTTCTCAAGCAAGTCTACGACCTGAGGAAAGAGTTGAGCTTCATGGATGCCTTTTGCCTTATAGTAAGAACGGTATATCTGGACAGCCTCAGAAATTTGGTCTTTGGGAAGGCAGGTCGCAAAACTACTTTCGAGGGGCGGTCCCATAAAACTACGAATGGTTTTGGCATCAGGGCTAGGCACCCCTAGCTCTTTAAAGGTATGGGTAAAGGCATTGTGAATCCCGATAGAACTGTCAACGAGGGTTCCATCTAGATCGAAAAAGATAGCTGTGATAGAGGTCATGGTTTCTCCTATTTGATAAGCTTATTCTCCGAAAATTTCTTTTTGGAGGCGACGACCAGTAGGGGTGGCAGCGAGTCCGCCTTCAGCTGTTTCACGAAAGGCAGTTGGCATGCTTGCTCCTACTTGGTACATGGCATCGATAACTTCATCCACAGGAATTTTAGATTCGATACCTGCCAAGGCCATGTCTGCTGCGATGAAGGCAAAGCTAGCTCCCATGGCATTACGTTTAACACAGGGAACTTCAACCAAGCCGGCAACAGGGTCACAGATGAGGCCTAGCATATTTTTAATGACAAAGGCAATGGCCTGGCTGGCCTGATAAGGTGTTCCGCCTGCAGCTAGAGTCAAGGCTGCAGCACTCATAGCAGATGCTGAACCAACCTCAGCTTGGCAACCGCCTTCAGCACCCGAGATAGAGGCGTTGTTTGCGATGACTAGTCCAAAGGCACCAGCAGCAAAGAGGAAATCCAGCTGTTGCTCGTGGCTGAGGTCTAATTTTTCAATAGCAGCAGTGAGAACGGAAGGGAGACAGCCGGCACTTCCTGCGGTCGGAGTGGCACAAACCAAGCCCATTTTAGCATTGTGTTCATTGACTGCAATGGCATTTCGGGCAGCAGAGAGAATCGTGTAATCTGACAGAGTTTTTCGATTTTTTATGTAGTGATCCAATTTGGCAGCATCTCCACCTGTCAGGCCACTACGAGATTTATTTTCATTGAGGCCAAGTTGGACAGAGGCTTTCATGACTTCCAGATTGCGTTCCATGAGAAGGAGGACTTCCTCACGTTCGCGACCGGTCAATTCAAACTCTGTTGTAATCATAAGTTCTGAGACATTTCCTTGAAAGTCCAGATCTGCTTGCTCGACCAATTCTTTGATAGAATAAAACATGCTTCCTCCTATTTAAAGAAATTGACATTGTGGAGATGAGGGATTTTTCGAATTTCTTCGATGGCCTCATCACAGTTGCGACTGTCAACTTCGATAATCATAATAGCTTTTTCACCAGCTTTTTCACGAGTAACATTCATCTGGGCGATATTGATACCATAGCGTGAAAGAGCCTCTGTTACGAGGGCAATCATACCTGGAATATCTTGATGAACAATGATGATAGTCGGTGTATTCATATTGAGAGAGACGGCAAAGCCATTGAGTTCGGTGACCTGAATATTCCCTCCTCCGATAGAAATACCAGTCACGCTGATGGTCTTGTGAGCATTTTTGACGGTAATTTTAGTGGTGTTTGGATGAGGAGCATTACTGTCTTTCTGAATGGTCCAGACAATCTTGATGCCGCGCTTGTTGGCAATCTCCAGACTATTTGGGATTTCAGGATTATCTGTATCCATGCCCAAAATACCTGCAACAAGGGCTAGGTCTGTTCCGTGACCACGATAGGTCTTGGCAAATGAGTTAAAAAGTTGGAATTCGACTTCTGTCGGAGTATCATCAAAAATGGAAGAGACAATCTTCCCAATACGAACAGCACCAGCTGTATGGCTACTAGATGGGCCAATCATAACTGGTCCGATGATATCAAAGACAGATTGAAAACGAAGTGATTTCATCAGTTTCCCCTTATAAAAATTCTTATCTCTATTATATCAAAGAATGAAGGTCTTGGCTTTAATTGTGGATGAAAACCTTTTTACACTACAAATAGCATAAAAAAGCATCTTTTGTAACAAAAAATAGCTTATTTAGGGAAATAAAAAATAATTTTGTAATATTTCTACATAAAAGTGTCAAGAAACAGTAATATTTAAAGGGTATGATAGAAGTATAGAAAGAAGGAGAATTTTCAAATATGAAATCAACAACTAAAAAGATTAAAACAACTCTTGCAGGAGTAGCTGCCTTGTTTGCAGTATTTGCTCCATCATTTGTATCTGCTCAAGAATCATCAACTTACACTGTTAAAGAAGGTGATACACTTTCAGAAATCGCTGAAACTCACAACACAACTGTTGAGAAATTGGCAGAAAACAACCACATTGACAACATCCATATGATTTATGTTGGTCAAGAGTTGGTTATCGACGGTCCAGTAGCACCAGCAGCAACACCAGCGCCAGCTACTTATGCAGCACCAGCTGCTCAAGATGAAACTGTTTCAGCTCCAGTAGCAGAAACTACAGAAGTAGTAGAAGAAGCAGCACCAGCTGCAAGCGCTCCTGTAGCAGAAGAAACTGTTGCTACAGCAGAAACTTCAGCACCAGCCGCAACTGTAAGCGGATCTGAAGCAGAAGCTAAAGAATGGATTGCACAAAAAGAATCAGGTGGTAGCTATACAGCTACAAACGGTCAATACATTGGACGTTACCAATTGACAGATTCATACTTGAACGGTGACTACTCAGCTGAAAACCAAGAACGTGTAGCAGATGCTTACGTTGCAGGACGTTACGGTTCATGGTCAGCCGCTAAAAACTTTTGGCTTAACAACGGCTGGTATTAAGAAATAGGGGAAAGAGCTTTGAATAGCTCTTTTTTCTTTCCTTTTTAGAATCCTGTTCACACTATGTAGACAATCTGATATAATCTTCTCAAAAAAGTAGTATAATGTTTTTATAGAATATAAATAGTGGTGGTTAGCATGCATGCATTATTAGCAACAA
The DNA here is from genome assembly GCF_001076775.1 of Streptococcus pseudopneumoniae. Lineage (GTDB taxonomy): Bacteria > Bacillota > Bacilli > Lactobacillales > Streptococcaceae > Streptococcus > Streptococcus pseudopneumoniae_G. The sequence goes on along the minus strand of NZ_JVGV01000011.1, from coordinate 41,185 downwards.
GATTAAAAAATAAGCGAAAAGAGTTGGGGTGGTCGCAAAAAGAGTTGGCAGAAGGAATTTGCCAACAAACTCAGATAAGTCGAATGGAACAAGGCAAATATATGCCAGGAGCAGATTTGTTATATAAATTATCTGAAAAAATGGGCTTAAATATGGACTATTTCTTTTCAGGAGAAATTTCGAAAGAGTTTCTAGGCTTGTCTGCTTTCAAGAGATTGTCTGAAACATTATTGGAAAATCAAGATTATGCCTCTTTGAAATATGCTTTTGAGGGAGAGAGAAAGCAACAGACTTCTTTATCTTTTGATGAAAAGATTTATCTGGACTGGATAGATGCCATTCTAACTTATCAATGTGAACATCAATTAAAACTAGCTATTTCAAAAATAGAGGACATCCTTAGTAGGATTAGTATTGATAAAGTGGATTACTTATATATTTTGAATACCCTGCTGATTTTCTTAGGCTATGATGAGGATAAGGAGAAATTTGAGCAACTATATGATCAGGTTTCCGTAGCCCTTTCAAAAATCGATACTAGTGTGCGTGAACAAATTGAGTTGTATATCAAAATAAAATACAATTATTGTTACCACCTTTGGAAACAGGAGGAGATGGATAAGTCCAGAGCGCTATTATTGGAGATAATTGAATTTTGTAACAAATATCATAGTAGCTTTAGGTTAGCAGATTTATATTGTTTATTGGGAAATGTAACAGAAGATCTTGATATCTCTGTTGCTAAGGACTATTATATGAAAGCTAAGGTGCTTTATCTAATTGAAAATAATGAAGTCAAGGCGCTCAAGGTGGAACAATATCTAATGGATAAGCAGTCAGATAATGTATAAGGATAGCAAAAGCTATCTTTTTTATGTGTAAAATATAACTATAATTCTTCTTTTTGAAAACATTTAATATTTGCTTTAATTGCTTGACAGGTTATATATGTTGATTTATAATATAGGTGAAACGGGAGGTGTGCAAGCGTTGACAAATTCAGTGACCTTAACTTTGTATTTAGTCGAGAATTATGATGTAGCTAGAAAAGAAAGAATTCTAGTTTGACAATCTTACCAGTCTTATTTAAAGTTGTTATGGAACTATTTTCAAAATAAATAGGCCTCTGCTTTGGGCGGAGTAGTGAATCAGGAGGTTAAGTGATGAACTACAATGTAAAATATCTCTTATCAGGAATATTTATTATAGTCTTTATAGGTTTTCTAGTCTGGATGCGTTATTTTAATCAGAGGAAGGAAGAAGAGCATTCGGATGTGTCTTTTGAAGCGAGGTTAGATAGTGAGGTCAAGGCCTTATATAAACAACTAGGATTGGGTGAGGAGCCTCATTATTTCTTAGCGTATCGCTACCTACATCCTTGGTTCAACTTGGCGATTTTACCACCAACAGTTGAAATTTTCTTAACTAAAATAGCGCTGGTGATGGTAACTCCAGATGAACTACTAATAAGAAATCTTGGGAATGGGATGACTTTCACAAGTGAGCATCATCGTGATTTGCGGCAAGGACTTATCCGCATTCCAAAATCAGAGATGAAAGAATTTGAGATTCGCAACTGGAAAAGAGTTTTTATATTTGGCGATTTTTTGACAATTAAAACAAGCCAACATAGCTATTATTTGCAGGTTAGAGATGATGGACTTCAAAAGGGAAGTCTCTCTACCAAACATTTCTCAGACTTGAAACGACAAGATTTTCTAGGATTATTGACAGATAAAAGAACATTCTGATTGACAATTGCCCAAAAAACTAACCTCTAAATATTCAAAAGCCACGCAGTGTTTGCAGCCTTGAACACAATTAAGCTGAGAGAATCACTATGTGGTTTTATTGGAAAGTTAGTTTTTCCCAGTTTCGTCTCTTCACGGGAGGTATCTCTATGAAAAAAATCAGTCATCTTTGTATGCTCCTGCTCTTGCTGTGTACTACGTTTTTTGTCCTGAATGTAAATGTTACACGAGAAATAGTGCGGATTCAGGAGATGGGTAAGACAGCTTATTCATTTGACTTGTACTTGAAAGATGTCACTAAACCGACAGAAACTATTCTCCAGTTTTTTGAAGAGGTTACAAGTCAAGACAAGGTCTCTATTATCAAAGTAGATAATGGCGATGAGGTGGTCAAGGCTGGTGTTTTTGATAAGGAAACCTTCCCCTATCAGGAGTTCGGTCTGACTTCTCTTGATTTTTCAAAGAATGAGAAGGGAGTCTACAGCAACCAGAACCTTCCCAATAATCTAGGAACCATTCCCACCTTTTTAAAGGTGAAACTCATTCGACTCCAGACCTTCCAATCCTATATTGAGGATAAATCTCATACTGTAAATGGGCGCTATATGATTACCTCCAGCAAAGAGATAGATCGTGATACCATTCTACAAAAGTGGAGTGATTTTTTCCAGATAGATAAGACGATTTTATTAGAACCCACTTACCGAAGTCAGGTTGGAGTGCTAAATCAAGCTTTGTTACTATCTATCATTATCTTTATCTTAGCAATCTTGCTTGTGATTTTAATGACAGTTTATCAGCCGATGATGGAGATGAAACGAGTGGGGGTTCAAAAGTTACTTGGTTTTCAAAGCAGGGCGATTTTAGCTGGTTTTGTAAAGACTAATTTTTATCTTCTCTTGGGTGGAAGTCTTATCATTGACTTGGGACTATTTTTAGTGCTGGACTACAGACCAAAGCTTCTGTTCCCAAGTTTACTCTTATCCCAATTCCTGCTTTTACAGTTGTATTTGTTCATCAGTTGGCTGACCTACCTGATGATTCAGAAAATGACAGTCAGTTCTATGTTGAAAGGTTTTTCATCTGTCAAACTTGGTCTCATCTTCAATTATGTGATGAAAATAGGGACAACTATTTTACTGACGGCCTTACTGATTGGGGTGGGAAGAAGTCTAGAACAAGAAAACAAAGAACTTGCTTATCAGCAACAGTGGGTAAGCCAAGGGAATTACTTGACCTTGGAAAATTTCCGCCTCAGTGATAACCTGTGGCAAGAAGAGCTAGCAGGGTCAGGGAAATCTACAGATTATTTCTACCAATTTTATCAAGATTTGCTAGCAAAAATACAAGTAAATTATGTTCGAAGTGCGAGTCTTCCTATCAAACCAGTCATCAAAGCAGAACAAGTGCAGCACTACCAACTGCCTGATGAGGTAGATGTTTACTATGCTAATAGCAATTTTCTAAAGAGCAAGGGATTCAAGTTACCAGATACCAGCACTAAAAAAGTTATTTTGATGCCAGCTAGTGACAAAGGACAAGAAGGCAAGAATCAGTTCTTGGGAAAATCCATCGCCTATCTTTCTCTGAGGTATGAAGATCAGCAAAAGCAAAGGATAGAAGATATGGATGTAGAAATTGCCTACTATGAAGGAGATTGGTCTTTCTTCCCTTATAACAATGAGCGAAAGGAAAATCTCCATAATCCAATCATTAGTCTGGTAAATGATCAAGACATGATGTGGGAAGAAAAGACTCACTTGTCAACGACAGGTTTAAACAATCCGATGAAAGTTGAAAATACAGAACAAAATCAAAAAGTGATTACAGAGTTAGTCGATAACTTATCTGATGGTAGCTATTTAAAATTTTCATCGATTCAAGCAATTCAAGAGGAGATAGTTGATACCTATCGGGATTCTGTTCGTAATTTTAACGTTCTTTTTGCCTTATTTGCTCTTCTCAGTATGATTGTCTCCTACTTTTTACTCGTTACCACTTTCTTGTTGAAGCGCAGGGATATCATTACCAAGAAGTTTATGGGGTGGAAACTGGTCGATCGCTACCGAGCTCTCTTAGTTCTGCTCTTGCTGGGCTATAGTCTCCCCCTTCTAGTCTTGATTTTCTTTGCCCATGCGTTCTTGCCACTTCTGCTGTTTGCAGGCTTTACATGTCTGGATATACTATTTGTGCTAGTTTTGGCTTCTAGGATGGAGAAAAGAAGTCTAGTAGAGTTATTGAAAGGGGGCATCTTATGATTGAGTTGAAAAATATTACGAAAACCATTGGGAGAAAAGTGATTTTGGATAACTTGTCTCTCAGGATTGATCAGGGGGATTTGGTAGCCATTGTTGGTAAGAGTGGTAGTGGTAAGTCGACCTTGTTAAATTTATTAGGTTTGATAGATAGTGATTACAGCGGACGGTATGAGATTTTTGGTCAGACAAATCTAGCGGTCAATTCTGCCAAGTCGCAAATAATAATCCGTGAACACATCTCTTATCTATTTCAAAATTTTGCTCTGATTGATGATGAAACGGTCGAGTACAATCTTATGCTGGCGCTGAAATATGTGAAATTGTCTAAGAAAGACAAGCTCAAAAAGGTGGAAGAGATTTTAGAGAGAGTAGGTTTGTCAGCTACTTTGCATCAAAAGGTCTCCGAGTTATCTGGTGGGGAGCAACAACGAATTGCAGTTGCTAGAGCCATCTTAAAACCAAGCCAGCTGATTTTAGCCGATGAACCAACAGGTTCTCTGGATCCTGAAAATAGAGATTTGGTCTTGAAGTTTCTCTTAGAGATGAATCGAGAAGGGAAAACAGTCATTATTGTGACCCACGATGCTTATGTAGCCCAACAATGTCATCGGATCATTGAATTGTAAAAAATACAGAAATCTTATCAAAAATCTTTAAATTTAAGGATACCTTTAAAATTTAATTTTAAAACACTCATTTATCAACATTTTTGATTGATAAAAATAGGAAATCGGTTGTTTTTGGGAGATTCCCTAAAATCACCTCCTAACCACACGTACTAAAAAGATACTTCCTATGGAAATCGTATGACTCTGAAGCTTCGAATAGTTCAGTTTTCATGATTTTTATGCTATTCTAGCTTTAAAATCCTTCAGAACGTAAAATTTTAAGCAGTCAAAGACTTAGAATATCCCTAAAACATTTATTTTATGGCAATTCTAAACGTAGAATTGCGTGGATATGTATGGATTTAATCTGTTCGATAGTTAGGACAGCTCTATTCTGGGAAATCTGAGCGATCAATGGTTTAGAACAGCATTTCAACAATGGATTTTGTTGAAGGATTGATTATTTTATAAGAGAGGTTGGTCGATTATCAGCCTCTTTCTTGTCTTCTCTAACCAAGCATGTTATAATGAATACTGCTCAAGCGACCTTCAATCGTTAAGCACACACGACCTTCAATCGTGAACTAGTCATTTCGTTTATCTTTTATTACGTCGTTAACTCGTCTTGCCTAACTCAAGTTATGCCTGCGACTCGTTGCCTAGTCCTAAAAGCAAACGAAAAGACTATACTCGAAGAAATTCTATTGAAAGTCATAGTAAATAGAATTTTGAGGGGTATAAATAAACGAATAGATGGGAGACTTACCATGAGTGATAACTCTAAAACACGTGTTGTTGTGGGGATGAGTGGTGGTGTTGATTCGTCGGTGACGGCTCTCTTGCTTAAAGAGCAGGGTTACGATGTGATCGGTATCTTCATGAAGAACTGGGATGACACAGATGAAAACGGCGTCTGTACGGCGACCGAAGATTACAAGGATGTGGCTGCGGTGGCAGACCAGATTGGCATTCCTTACTACTCTGTCAACTTTGAAAAAGAGTACTGGGATCGCGTTTTTGAGTATTTCCTAGCGGAATACCGTGCAGGACGTACGCCAAATCCAGATGTTATGTGCAACAAGGAAATCAAGTTCAAGGCCTTTTTGGACTATGCCATGACCTTGGGGGCAGACTATGTAGCGACTGGGCACTATGCCCGAGTGGCGCGTGATGAAGATGGTACTGTTCACATGCTTCGTGGTGTGGACAATGGCAAGGATCAGACCTATTTCCTCAGCCAACTGTCGCAAGAACAACTTCAAAAAACCATGTTCCCTTTGGGACATTTGGAAAAGCCTGAAGTGCGAAAACTAGCAGAAGAAGCAGGCCTTGCGACTGCTAAGAAGAAAGACTCGACAGGGATTTGCTTTATCGGAGAAAAGAACTTTAAAAACTTTCTCAGCAACTACCTGCCAGCTCAGCCAGGTCGCATGATGACTGTAGATGGTCGCGATATGGGCGAGCATGCAGGCCTTATGTATTATACAATTGGTCAGCGTGGTGGCCTCGGTATCGGCGGGCAACACGGTGGTGACAATGCACCTTGGTTCGTTGTCGGAAAAGACCTGAGCAAGAATATTCTCTATGTAGGACAAGGATTCTACCATGATTCGCTCATGTCAACCAGCCTAGAGGCTAGTCAAGTCCACTTTACTCGTGACATGCCAGAGGAGTTTACGCTCGAATGTACGGCTAAATTCCGCTATCGTCAGCCTGATTCTAAGGTGACCGTCCATGTCAAAGGAGATAAGGCAGAGGTTATCTTTGCAGAACCGCAACGCGCGATTACGCCAGGACAGGCAGTTGTCTTTTACGATGGCGAAGAGTGTCTAGGTGGTGGTTTGATTGACAATGCTTACCGCGATGGACAAGTTTGTCAGTACATTTAGATTGACAAATTTTCTCAATTTGCTACAATAATAAAAGCAATAGAAATGATGGTCAAAGCTCATGGATGTTGCAGGCTTTTTTGTCCTGCACTTCTTTGGAGTTTTGACTGTTTTTGTGTCGTTTAGAGGAAAGGACAAAAATGACTCAACAAGACTTTCGTACAAAAGTGGGAGCTACGGTTTTTGGCGTTCGGGCGACAGCCTTGATTCTCCAAAATCGCAAGCTCCTAGTCACCAAAGATAAGGGCAAGTATTACACTATTGGCGGTGCGATTCAAGTCAATGAAAGAACGGAGGACGCGGTAGTTCGTGAAGTGAGGGAAGAACTGGGTGTCAAAGTTCAAGCTGGGCAACTAGCTTTTGTTGTTGAAAATCGTTTTGAAGAAGATGGTGTCTATTGGCACAACATCGAGTTTCATTATCTGGTGGACTTGCTTGAGGATGCCCCATTGACCATGCAGGAAGATGAGAAAAGGCAGCCTTGTGAGTGGATTGATTTGGATCAGCTTAAGGGTATCAATCTAGTTCCAGCCTTTTTGAAAACAGCCCTGCCAGATTGGGACGGCCAACTAAGACACATCCATCTTGAGGAATAGGAGAGAAAATAATGGTTAAGCTTATTGCCCATGTACTTGTTCATAGTGGTGATGATTATTTGCTCATTCAGCGTTCGGAAATTAAAAGAGGACAACCCAATGTTTATCCAACTTACTGGGATATTCCTGGTGGCGGGGTTGAAAAGGGTGAAATTCCGCGAGATGGAGCTCTTAGAGAATGTATTGAAGAAGCGGGAGTTAGGCTAGATAGCAGTTTGCTCAAACTTCTTCACGAAGATAGTCAACTGGATACCTCTAAGGATACTGTCTTTACTCGCTTAGTTTATAAAGCAGAGTGGGTTGGGGAGAAGCCAATTATCAGATTAGATCCTGAAGAGCATACGCACTTTAAATGGGTTACTATGGCTCAAGCTCTAGAGGAGGAGAAGTTAGTTCCTTATTTACGAGAAATTTTTGAAAGGTTAAGAAATGACATATAATTTTACTGAAGAATACGATATTATTGTAATTGGTGCGGGACATGCTGGGGTAGAAGCATCCCTAGCTGCTAGCCGTATGGGCTGTAAGGTCTTGCTTGCGACTATCAACATTGAAATGCTGGCTTTCATGCCTTGTAACCCCTCTATCGGTGGTTCTGCCAAAGGGATTGTTGTGCGTGAAGTTGATGCCCTCGGTGGCGAGATGGCCAAAACCATTGACAAGACTTACATCCAGATGAAGATGCTCAACACAGGGAAGGGGCCAGCTGTCCGTGCCCTCCGTGCGCAGGCTGACAAGGAGCTTTACTCTAAGGAAATGCGCAAGACGGTTGAAAATCAAGAAAATCTGACTCTTCGTCAGACCATGATTGATGAGATTTTGGTTGAAGACGGCAAAGTTGTCGGTGTACGTACAGCGACCCATCAAGAATATGCTGCCAAGGCTGTTATCGTGACCACAGGGACTGCTCTCCGTGGGGAAATTATCATCGGAGATCTCAAGTACTCATCAGGTCCTAACCACAGCTTGGCTTCTATTAACCTTGCTGATAATCTCAAGGAACTGGGCCTCGAAATCGGTCGTTTCAAGACAGGAACCCCTCCACGTGTCAAGGCTTCCTCTATCAACTACGATGTGACCGAGATTCAGCCAGGAGATGAAGCACCTAATCACTTCTCATACACGTCACGTGATGAGGATTATGTCAAGGATCAGGTGCCATGCTGGTTGACTTATACCAATGGTACCAGTCATGAGATTATTCAAAACAACCTCCACCGTGCGCCTATGTTTACAGGTGTGGTCAAGGGAGTGGGACCTCGTTACTGTCCATCGATTGAAGACAAGATTGTGCGCTTTGCAGACAAGGAACGTCACCAACTCTTCCTTGAGCCAGAAGGGCGCAATACTGAGGAAGTCTATGTTCAAGGACTTTCAACCAGTCTGCCTGAGGATGTCCAGCGTGACTTGGTTCATTCCATCAAAGGTTTGGAAAATGCAGAGATGATGCGAACAGGTTATGCTATTGAGTATGACATGGTCTTGCCTCACCAGTTGCGTGCGACTCTGGAAACCAAGAAAATCTCAGGTCTTTTCACTGCTGGTCAGACAAATGGAACATCAGGTTATGAAGAAGCTGCTGGCCAAGGGATTATCGCTGGTATCAATGCGGCTCTGAAAGTCCAAGGCAAGCCTGAGTTGATTTTGAAGCGTAGTGACGGTTACATTGGGGTCATGATTGATGACTTGGTGACCAAAGGAACCATTGAACCTTACCGTCTTTTGACCAGTCGTGCTGAATACCGCCTCATTCTCCGCCATGACAATGCTGATATGCGTTTGACTGAGATGGGACGTGAGATTGGTCTTGTGGATGATGAACGCTGGGCTCGCTTTGAAATCAAGAAAAATCAATTTGAAAATGAGATGAAACGCCTAGACAGCATCAAACTCAAGCCAGTCAAGGAAACCAATGCCAAGGTTGAGGAGATGGGTTTCAAGCCTTTGACAGATGCAGTGACAGCCAAGGAATTCCTTCGCCGTCCAGAAGTTTCTTATCAAGATGTGGTGGCTTTCATCGGACCAGCTGCAGAGGACTTGGATGACAAGATTATCGAATTGATTGAAACAGAAATCAAGTACGAAGGCTATATTTCCAAAGCCATGGACCAGGTTGCCAAGATGAAACGCATGGAAGAAAAACGCATTCCAGCCAATATTGATTGGGATGACATTGATTCTATCGCGACAGAAGCCCGTCAGAAGTTCAAACTCATCAATCCAGAAACCATCGGCCAAGCCAGCCGTATCTCGGGAGTAAACCCAGCAGATATTTCTATTTTGATGGTGTATTTGGAAGGTAAAAATCGTAGTATTTCTAAAACTCTTCAAAAATCAAAATGATACGTCGTCGGCTTCGGCTCACCTAACTCAAGTTATGCTTTCGCCTAGCCTTCTAGTCTGATTTCGATTTTTATTGAGTTTTAATCTCAAAAGAAAGCATAGAGAAAAACAGCTCCGAAAAACGGGGCTGTTTTGTTGACTTGTACTCAATGAAAATCAAAGAGCAAACTAGGAAGCTAGCCGTAGGTTTCTCAAAGCACTGCTTTGAGGTTGTAGATAGAACTGACGAAGTCAGTAACATATATACGGCAAGGCGAAGCTGACGTGGTTTGAAGAGATTTTCGAAGAGTATTATTCTTCATCTGGTGTGAGGATCATTGGGATGATAATCGGTTCACGTTCTGTATTTTCATAAAGGAAGGGGCGAATAGCGTTGACAATGGCACCATTGACAGATTGCACGCTAGCATCCTTATTTTTCAGTGCGATACGAATGGCATTGAAGAGGATGCGTTGGCTTTGGCGAATCAAGTCGCCAGACTCTCTCATGTAGACAAAGCCTCGACTGAGGATATCTGGTCCAGACAGAATCATCTGCGATTTGAAGTCAACAGTTGCGACTGCCAGAACGACACCGTCTTCAGATAGATCGCGACGATCTTTGAGGACAGCAGCACCGATTTCACCGATACGATTTCCATCGACATAGATGTCTTGGGCGTTGAAATGACCTGCGATACGAGCTGAGTCAGCAGTAAGGGCAAGCACATCACCATTGCTCATGATAAAGATATTGTTCTTTTCAACACCAGTATCCACCGCTAGCCCAGCGTGGACTTTTTGCATGCGGTATTCACCGTGGACAGGCATGAAGTATTTTGGCTTAATCAAGCGGAGCATAAGTTTTTGCTCTTGCTGACCACCGTGTCCAGATGTATGGATATTGTTCACTTTACCGTGGATAACTTCGACACCAGCTTCTGAAATGATGTTAATCAGCTTGTTGACGCTAGTAGTGTTTCCAGGGATTGGGCTAGAAGAGAAGATAACCGTATCACCTGGTTGGAGTTGCACCTGACGGTGGGTTCCGTTGGCGATACGAGAGAGGGCTGCCATCGGCTCGCCTTGACTACCTGTACAGAGGATAAGAATCTCGCCTGCAGGGTAGTCTTTGATTTCATTTGGCTCGATAAAGGTTCCCTTAGGAGCTTTGATGTAACCAAGCTCGATTCCGTTGACAATGGCTTTTTCCATAGAGCGACCAAAGACCGCAATCTTGCGTCCAGTCTTAACAGCGGCTTCTGTCGCTTGCTGGAGACGGAAGATATTTGAGGCAAAGGATGCAAAGATGATACGTCCTTCAATGCCTTGGATAATCTTCATGATGGACTGGCCAACGACTTTTTCAGAGTTGGTAAAGGTTGGAATTTCTGCATTTGTCGAGTCAGACAGGAGACAGAGTACACCTTCTTCACCAAGCGCAGCCATACGGTGCAAATCTGCTGGTTCACCAACTGGTGTTAAGTCAAACTTGAAGTCACCCGTACAGACAATTTTCCCTTGAGGAGTATGAATGACAATCCCCAAAGGCTCTGGAATAGAGTGAGTCGTTCTAAAGAAAGTTGCCTTGAGATTTTTAAAGGTCAACTCAGTATTATGGTTGATTTCGTAAAGTTTGGCGTTGCGCAAGAGGCCGTGTTCTTCGAGTTTCCCACGAATCAAAGCCAAGGCAAGCGGTCCAGCATAGATAGGGACATTTGCTTGCTTGAGCAGGAAAGGAATCCCACCGATGTGGTCCTCGTGTCCGTGGGTAATCAAAACAGCCTTGACGCGGTCGATGTTGTCTACGATGTAGGAGTAGTCAGGAATGACATAGTCGATACCCAGCAAGTCATCTTCTGGGAATTTAATCCCAGCATCGACGATGACAATCTCATCTTGGTATTCAATTCCGTATGTATTTTTCCCGATTTCTCCCAGACCACCGATGGCAAAAACGCCGACTTCTTCAGGTTTAAGAGTGTAGGCCATATTAGAACTCCGTAATTTCGAAGGCGCCAGTTTCTTTTTCGTAATCTAGCAATTTGTCAGACAAGAGTTCGATATACTCGATATTGTACTCTGGGCGATTTTCTTCGACAAGTTGGCGAGCAGCGATACGGCCCTCAAGTTCTGAGTTAGCATCGATGTCTAGGTATAGTGCGCGTGTTGTTTCACGGCGTGGGCTACGTTCTTTTGTTTCTTGATAAAAAACTTTGTAAATCATATAGTTCCTTTCTATTTTACAGGTCAGCTTATTCCAAACTTTTAGCAGAGATTTGCTTGATTTCATTCCATTTTGTGTCTAGATTGACCTTGATTCGTTACAATTATTTCAATTATACCACAAAATGAAAAATTAGTAAAAGACGGAAACGAGAAAGTCACAGGACCTTTCGTTGAGTAAACGCTTGCAAATAAACAAAAATGTGTTATATTGATAGTGGGAGTAAAATTTATCGCTTGTCATAATTCCATATAGATTTTAAGTCAAGGAGGTTGCCCTATGTATAACTTATTTGCTTTTGCTATCGGAGCTCGCTTGGTAGCTTTTATTGTTTTTGTTGCTTGCGTTTATGCGGGGAATCTTCTATTTGCCAAACTGGAACGACGACAAACCAAGTTCTTGTGGAAAATTACCTTTGTGACTATCTACTCGCTTTTTCTCCTCCTCGTAACCTATGTCGTTTGGTTTGTATTTTACTTTGGATTAAATGCTTAGATGCCCTGCTCATGCTGGGGCATTTTTGTTTGGGGATAAAGAAAATTCCCATGTGCCAGCTTTTGTAGTATAATAGTAAGCAGACAAAAAGATAGGAATGTGTTATGAAAGTATTAGCTTTTGATACGTCCAGCAAGGCTCTTTCTCTCGCCATTTTAGAGGACAAGCAGGTTCTTGCCGAGACGACGATTAATATTAAGAAAAATCACAGTATTACCCTTATGCCTGCCATCGATTTTTTGATGGAAAGTTTAGATTGGACACCCAAGGATTTGGACCGAATCGTGGTAGCTGAAGGGCCTGGTAGCTACACAGGATTGCGAATTGCGGTAGCAACTGCCAAGACGCTTGCTCATACTCTGAACATCGAGTTGGTTGGTATGTCTAGCCTCTTGGCTCTGGTGCCCTACCAGCAAGAAGGCTTGTTTATTCCTTTGATGGATGCGCGTCGCAACAATGTGTATGCAGGGTTTTATGAAAATGCCCAGCCTGTCATGCCAGAAGCGCACCTGCCTTTTGAGCGAGTGATTGAGTTAATCAAGGGTGCTAGTCAGGTAACCTTTGTCGGAGAAGTTGGCCCCTTTGTTGAGCAGATTCAAGAACACTTGCCAAGGACTAATTACAAAGAAACCTTGCCTAATGCAGCCAATCTTGCTCTTTTGGCTTGGGACAAGGAAGCAGACTCCTTGCATGACTTTGTGCCGAATTACCTCAAGCGTGTTGAGGCTGAGGAAAACTGGCTCAAGAACCACACCGAGTCTGGCGAGTCTTACATTAAACGCCTATGATAGAAATCAAACGAATCCAACAGCAGCCTGACTTGTCTCAAGCCATCTACGCTGTCATGGCAGCTGTTTACCCAGTCAGTCCTTGGACGCTGGAACAAATCCAAGCAGACCTGTCCCAAGACCAGACTTGGTATGCTCTGGCTTATGATGGGGCAGAAATGATTGGCTTTCTAGCTGTGCAGGAGAATCTTTTTGAGGCAGAAGTCCTGCAAATCGCTGTCAAACAAACCTATCAGGGTCAGGGAATTGCCTCGGCCTTGTTTGCGACATTGCCGGCAGATAAGGAGATTTTCCTCGAAGTCAGAAAGTCAAATCACCGAGCGCAAGCATTTTACAAGAAAGAAAAGATGGCAGTCATCGCTGAGCGAAAGGCCTACTACCATGACCCAGTCGAGGATGCCATTATCATGAAGAGAGAAATAGATGAAGGATAGATATATTTTAGCATTTGAGACATCCTGTGATGAGACCAGTGTCGCCGTCTTGAAAAACGACGATGAGCTCTTGTCTAATGTCATTGCTAGTCAAATTGAGAGCCACAAACGTTTTGGGGGCGTAGTGCCAGAAGTAGCCAGTCGTCACCATGTCGAGGTCATTACAGCCTGCATCGAGGAGGCGTTGGCAGAAGCAGGGATTACCGAAGACGATGTAACAGCTGTGGCGGTTACCTATGGACCTGGCTTGGTGGGAGCTTTACTAGTTGGTTTATCAGCTGCTAAGGCCTTTGCTTGGGCACATGGACTTCCGCTGATTCCCGTTAACCACATGGCTGGTCACCTTATGGCAGCTCAGAGCGTGGAGCCTTTGGAGTTTCCCTTGCTAGCCCTCTTGGTCAGCGGTGGACACACAGAGTTGGTTTATGTTTCGGAGGCTGGTGACTACAAGATTGTTGGGGAAACGCGAGATGACGCGGTTGGTGAGGCCTATGATAAGGTCGGCCGTGTCATGGGCTTGACCTATCCTGCCGGTCGTGAGATTGACGAGCTGGCTCATCAGGGGCAGGATATTTATGACTTTCCTCGTGCCATGATTAAGGAAGATAATCTGGAGTTTTCATTCTCAGGTTTGAAATCTGCCTTTATCAATCTTCACCATAATGCCGAGCAAAAGGGAGAAAGTCTGTCTACAGAGGACTTGTGTGCATCCTTCCAAGCAGCTGTCCTGGATATTCTCATGGCAAAAACTAAGAAGGCTTTGGAGAAATACCCTGTTAAAACTCTAGTCGTGGCAGGTGGTGTGGCAGCCAATAAAGGTCTCAGAGAACGCCTAGCAACCGAAATCGCAGATGTCAAGGTCATCATTCCACCTCTGCGCCTCTGCGGAGACAATGCAGGTATGATTGCCTATGCCAGCGTCAGCGAATGGAACAAAGAAAACTTTGCAAGCTTGGACCTCAATGCCAAACCAAGTCTCGCTTTTGATACCATGGAATAAAGAGTCAGCTTAGGGCTGGCTTTTTTGCTCTCTTAAATGTCAGAATATTTTGACAAATAATTGTGAATAATGATATACTATATAAAAAATAGGAGGTGGTGAGATGATTGAGAGAATGGAGTTGGGAGAATTTTACAAGGAATTACGTTTGGCGAGAAAGCTCAAGCAGTCAGATGTGGCTTGTGCTGGTCTAACAGCCTCTCAGTTGTCCAAGTTTGAACTAGGGCAGTCTATGCTATCTGCGGATAAGTTGATCCTAGCCATCCAAGGGATCAATATGAATTTTGATGAGTTTGGTCATAAGCTAAACAATTATCAAGAATCCCTACATATGCAGATTGGTAGAAAGGTTGTGGATCGCTTTGCCCACCAAGATATAGCTGGTTTAGAGCAACTGTTGGAGGAAGTCGAGCAAGAACAGATGGCAGAGACCTATCGTCGTTTGAATGCCATTGTAATTAAAAACGCACTCCATTCCTTAAATAAGAACTATCCATTAGTAAAAGAAGATAGCGAGTTTTTGACTATCTATCTCTATGCTATTGAGTCTTGGACCTGGTTTGAACTCTATCTCTTTTGCAATACCATGCCCTTCTTGAGCAATCAAGATTTGATATTTTTATCGACCGCTTTAATTGAGAAGTCTAAAGAATTTAAGGAGTTGGTACATAATCGGTTGTATATGAAGCAAGGACTCTTAAATATCTTATCAGAACTCATGGAGCGAAAACTTTTCTCATACATCCCAATCTTTGAAACTGAGTTGGAGAGCATGTTGCGTCCGTACGATGTTTTTGAGAAAGTATCGTGGCAATTTTTAAAGAAAATGAGTGTCTTTCTTCAAACCAAAGGAAGCAATCAAAAAGAGATTGAACACTTTATCCAATCTCTGCAAGTATTAGAAAATCCACAATTGCTAGCCCTCTTCGAATTGCGTTTTCAGCAATACAAAGAACTTATCGATTAATTAGAAACGGGAAGACAATCACCCACTCCGAAATAAGCAGGAGTATCAGTTGGATTTTTCTTTTCTTCATCATTATATCCCTCCTTGTTAGTAATAACTTTATTATAGCAGGGAAATAATCAAATCTACCAAAATCGCAAATAAGAAATTGCTACAAGAAAAAATGTCAAATATGCGATTTTCTAAAATAAGCTAATTTTCGTGTTATACTATCTTTATTTCATAGTATAGGAGAAAATAGAATGAAAAAGATAATCTCACGCTACTACTTGTTTATAGCTTTTCTACTAGTTATTGCTGACCAGAAGTTCAGTGGTCTAGTTTTACGCAGCAACCTTGTTACTGGTCTATCTGACTTTGCCTACTATTTGTCGGATATGATGTTGAATTTTCTTGTAGTTCTTCTTGCTTTTTTTGCTATGACTAAGTCAGGGAGATGGCAACAAATCAATAGTAGAAAGTTTAAAGGGTCCTATCTTTTCTATTCTTTTCTAGCTCTTCTTGCTTTTGTTATTTGGAATTTTGTTACATTTTTTATTTTTCCACCTACTCGAAATGAAATTTCTTATCAACATGCTGCTCCTACTTTTACAGGAGCTACGGCATTTTTGATGTATTTTTTTTATCCTGTGATTGCAGGCCCCATTTTTGAAGAGATGATTTATCGTGGATTAGTGATGACTGCTCTGGAAAAAGGGAAGAAATGGGGACTGGATGTACTCGGATCAGCTATATTATTTGGAATCTTGCACATTAGTAGTCATGGTTGGGTCTTGACAGACTTTGTCTACTATATGGGTGGCGGCCTTATATTTGCAGTCTTATTTAGAGTAACAAAGTCAATTTATTGGCCTATTGGATTGCATATAGTCTACAATGGCATTGGTCAGCTTTTGATGTTACTGTAATTTTGGTTGTTAGTAGTATCGTGGTCTATCCTTGGGGAAAGATTCCCATTTGAATTCAAAAAGGAGTTGTGATGAAAGTATTTCTTCAAAATAGAGATTTTAGGCAATTAACCATCAACCAGTGGATTTCAACGGTTGGGGATACGATTTTTTATCTGGCCTTTTTGAATTATGTGGCAGATGCATCTTTTGCCCCTTTGGCGATTTTACTGATCACGATTTCAGAAACCCTTCCTCAAGTTCTGCAAATCTTTCTGGGAGTTTTGGCGGATTTTCAACATCATCGTGTCCTAAAATATACAATGATTAGTTTTGCAAAATTTTTGCTTTACTCTATCGTTTCTTTATCACTTTCAGGGCAGTCCTTTTCCTTGTTATTAGTAGCATTTATTTGTCTGATTAACCTCTTATCTGACACATTGAGTTATTTTTCAGGCGCCATGCTCACTCCGATTTTCATTAGAATTATTGGGCAAGACCATCTGGCAGAAGCTATTGGATTTAAACAGTCAACTGTTAGTTTAGTGAAAACAATCAGTAATATTCTAGGAGGAGTCTTACTAGGTATTCTATCTATCCAGTCTATTTCCTTACTGAATGCTCTGACCTTTTTAATCGCATTTTTAGGTATTCTTTTCATAAAAACAGACCTCTTGAAAGTAGAAAAAACGATTAGCTATCAAGAAGGACTCTCTGTAAAATCCTTTTGCCAGCATCTGCTCCAATCATCAAAATTGATATGGAATATGAATAAGGTGCTCTTGGTTTTGTTTATTATCTCTATTAGTCAAGCAGTGATAAATGTTACAGTTCCTGTTTCTACTCTGTTTTTGAGGAATCAGCCCTTTTTGAATTTACAAACAGGTCAATCTCTTGCCTTGTTATCCACCCTTGAATTGTCAGCCCTTATTGTCGGAAGCCTTGTGAGTGGCTATCTGAAGAATACAATCTCCATAAAACTAGCCCTATATGCCTCGCTTATTATCCAATTACTCCTTTTAGTTGGCTTTGTGGCAGTTCGTTTTGACTGGATTCTTATCTTTAGTGCCTTGGATGCCTTTTTCGCAGGTATCCTCTCTCCTCGATTACAGGAACTCATTTTTAAACAAATACCTGAGGAGTCAATGGGAGCAGTTCAATCCTCTATCGGCGCCATTACAGTTGTTTTACCTAGCTTATTTACAATAGCTTTGGTAACCATTGCTACTAGCTTTGGAACTCTGGCAGTTAGCTTTGTTTTATTGCTATTTCTTCTAGCTGCCTTTATCATACTCTTGAATATCCGTGAAAACATTTAGCGAAGAATGTGTATATTATATGTTTGAGACTGGATTCCAGTCTGTTTATGATGGCTACAATCAGCAGACTGTTAAATTTTTGAGAAAGTTGCTTGACATTTTAGACCAATCGGTTTATAATTAAAAAATGTAGAGGTAAATACATGAGAAAAGAAGAAAAAACAAGACTACGAAGAGAGAAAATCATTACCGCTGCTTTGTTTGAATTTGCTACAAAAGGCTATCAAGGTTTTGTCATCAATGAACTTTGTAAAGTGGATGGTATTGCCAAAGGAGTTTTGTATCATAATTTTTCAGGGAAATCAGACCTCTATCTAACTTGGTTTCAGGATATGAACATCAATTATCACAGGTTTTGGATATGATGATTTATGGAATACTAGAGGAAGATTCCTCTAAAAAAGGAGAAAAATAATGTCGAAAATTTGGAAATGGTTGTTACTAATTGCGGGTATTTTTGCAGTTTTTGTAGGTTTTAATATGTTTGCACATCCTCTTATTAGCTTGGCTTCCATGACTTTCTGGTTTGCACTTGTATTTGCAGTTCAAGGGATTTCTGAGATTGTACAATACTTCAAATCAGAAGAAAAGCATGGCTGGAATTTATTTGGAGGAATTGTTACCCTCATCCTCGCTCTTACCTTGTTCTCAGGTAGCTTTATTGAAATGGTAACATTTGTACCATTTATCATTTCTTTATGGGCCTTGACAAATGGTATTACAAAAACTATCGTTGGTTTCAAGGTTCGTAAGACGGATAAATCGGTAGGTACCCCTCTAGTTTGGATGGGGATTTTAGGAATCGTAGCAGGTTTAATCATGATGGGACACCCATTGATGACCGGTCTCTATATTAGTTACACCATTGCCTTTGTCTTTATTTATCAAGGTATTGTGGCAATTGTTCAATTCTTCAAGATTAAATAAGAATAAAATGGAGTCTGTCTGATTACAATCAGCAGACTTTTTTCTCTTTCCTGAATGTGTTATAATAGTCCATGCTGTGGCTGGAACTGATTCAGCCCATTTATTAAGACGATATGAGGAGAAAGATGAAAGAAAAAGGATTTTGGGAGGGGGCGCAGGCAGCCATGCCAACGGCCCTTGGTTATGTCAGTATCGGGCTGGCCTGTGGAATTATCGGTGCGCCCTATGTGACACCTATTGAGATGGGCTTGATGAGCCTCTTTGTTTATGCTGGGAGTGCCCAGTTTGCCATGCTGGCACTGATTGCGGTTCAAGCACCTGTGGCGGCTATTGCCATGACGGTTTTTTTGATCAATTTGCGTCTCTTTTTGTTGAGTTTACACGCATCGACTTATTTCCGTCATACCAGCCTCTGGCAAAATATTGGTATGTCTAGTCTCTTGACGGATGAGACTTATGGCGTTTTGATGGGTGAATTGGCCCATACAGACAAGGTCAATCCTATGTGGATGCACGGAAATAATCTTAACAGCTATGTGGCTTGGTTTGTGGGAACAGTAGTCGGAACGGCTCTGGGTGGCCTGCTGCCAAATCCAGAAATCTTTGGCTTGGATTTTGCCTTGGTTGGGATGTTCATTGGAATTTTTGCTTCGCAATTCCAGATTATGCAAAGACGGATTCCTGTCCGCAATCTACTGATTATCCTAGCAGTTGTTGCGGTGTCCTTCTTTTTGCTCTTGACAGTGGTGTCTCAGTCGCTAGCTGTTCTGTTTGCGACGCTACTTGGTTGTACAATGGGGGTGGTTTTAGATGGTCAGTAAGTATCTTTTATTAGCAGTTATTTTCTCTGGCTTGGTGACCTGGATTCCCCGTATGATTCCCTTCATCTTGGTCAAGTATAAGGGTTTGCCTGCAATCGTTGAGCGTTTTTTGAAGTTCTTGCCCGTTTCTATTATCTTTGCCTTGATTCTTTCAAGCGTAGTAACAGGTAAGGTTGGGAGCCTTCCTCAAATCAAATGGCTGGATTTCTTAGCCGTCTTTCCAACAGCTTGGGTAGCCTTTCGTTATCGCAATCTAGTCGGCACAGTTCTCTTTGGAGTAGTCTTAATTGCACTCTTGCGTTTGGTCTTTTAATACTCTTCGAAAATCAAATTCAAACCACGTCAGCGTCGCCTTACCGTACTCAAGTACAGCTTGCGGCTAGCTTCCTAGTTTGCTCTTTGATTTTCATTGAGTATAAATCAGCCATAAAGAAAACCTATCACAGAGATAGATATCATATAATGGCGTAAATGCTCTTTTTCTGTTAAGATTATAAGGTATTCTATTTTGGAGGAAATGACATGAAAAAAATCGTTAAATACTCATCTCTTGCTGCCTTAGGACTTGTTGCTGCAGGTGTGCTAGCAGCTTGCTCAGGTGGTGCTAAGAAAGAAGGAGAAGCAGCTAGCAAGAAAGAAATTATCGTTGCAACTAATGCTACACCAAAACCATTCAACTATGAAGAAAATGGCGAATTGACTGGTTACGAAATTGAAGTGGTTCGCGCTATCTTTAAAGACTCTGACAAGTATGATGTCAAGTTTGAGAAGACAGAGTGGTCAGGAGTCTTTGCAGGACTTGATGCCGACCGTTACAATATGGCTGTTAGCAACATCAGCTACACTAAAGAACGTGCTGAAAAATACCTTTACGCAGCTCCAACTGCTAAAAACCCTAACGTTCTTGTAGTGAAAAAAGATGACCCTAGCATCAAATCGCTTGATGATATCGGTGGAAAATCAACAGAAGTTGTTCAAGGGACAACATCTGCTAAACAGCTAGAAGATTACAACAAACAACACTCAGATAATCCAACTGTCCTAAAGTATACTAAAGCGGACTTCCAACAAATCATGGGACGCTTGAGCGATGGCCAGTTTGACTACAAGATTTTTGATAAAATCGGTGTTGAAACAGTCATTAAGGACCAAGGTTTGGACAACTTGAAAGTTATCGAACTTCCAAGCGACCAACAGCCTTACGTTTACCCACTTCTTGCTAAAGGTCAAGATGAGTTGAAATCATTTGTAGACAAACGTATCCAAGAACTCTATAAAGATGGAACGCTTGAAAAATTGTCTAAACAATTCTTCGGAGATACTTATCTACCAGCAGAAGCTGATATTAAATAATTTCTTGAGATCATCCATTCTGAGTAAGATGGGTGATTTCTCAATTTTTAGGGATATAGTTTTAAACTATATATCTGGCTATCTAATAACAATTTGTGAAATCAAACAAATTGTGAGATACTAGTACGGTATTATTTTTAAGGAGAAAGAATCATGAAAATTAAAAAATGGCTTGGTGTAGCAGCCCTTGCTGCAGTCGCAGGTTTGGCTCTTGCAGCTTGCGGAAACTCAGAAAAGAAAGCAGACAATGCAACAACTATCAAAATCGCAACTGTTAACCGTAGCGGTTCTGAAGAAAAACGTTGGGACAAAATCCAAGAATTGGTTAAAAAAGACGGAATTACCTTGGAATTTACAGAGTTCACAGACTACTCACAACCAAACAAGGCAACTGCTGATGGTGAAGTAGACTTGAACGCTTTCCAACACTATAACTTCTTGAACAACTGGAACAAAGAAAACGGAAAAGACCTTGTAGCGATTGCAGATACTTACATCTCTCCAATTCGCCTTTACTCAGGTTTGAATGGAAGTGACAACAAGTACACTAAAGTAGAAGACATCCCAGCAAACGGAGAAATCGCTGTACCGAACGACGCTACAAACGAAAGCCGTGCGCTTTACTTGCTTCAATCAGCTGGCTTGATTAAATTGGACGTGTCAGGAACTGCTCTTGCAACAGTTGCTAACATCAAAGAAAATCCAAAGAACTTGAAAATCACTGAATTGGACGCTAGCCAAACAGCTCGTTCATTGTCATCAGTTGACGCTGCTGTTGTAAACAATACCTTCGTTACAGAAGCAAAATTGGACTACAAGAAAGCACTTTTCAAAGAACAAGCTGATGAAAACTCAAAACAATGGTACAACATCATTGTTGCGAAAAAAGATTGGGAAACATCACCTAAGGCTGATGCTATCAAGAAAGTGATCGCAGCTTACCACACAGATGAAGTGAAAAAAGTTATCGAAGAAACATCAGACGGTTTAGATCAACCAGTTTGGTAATAAGAAACAGGGAGGTGGGAGAGAAAATTCCACCTCTTGCTTTTGTATAGAGCATGGATTGTCAGGAAGAGTAGTTCATAGAAAGGTAGAGAGAATATGGTTTTTCCTAGCGAACAAGAACAGATTGAAAAATTTGAAAAGGATCATGTGGCCCAGCATTATTTTGAGGTTTTGCGTACCTTGATTTCTAAGAAGTCGGTCTTTGCCCAACAGGTTGGACTTAAGGAAGTCGCCAACTATCTGGGTGAGATTTTCAAACGTGTTGGGGCTGAAGTGGAGATTGATGAGACTTATACGGCTCCCTTTGTCATGGCGCATTTCAAGAGTTCGCGCCCAGATGCTAAGACCTTGATTTTCTATAACCACTATGACACTGTGCCAGCGGACGGGGATCAGGTCTGGACAGAGGATCCTTTTACGCTTTCGGTGCGCAATGGCTTCATGTATGGGCGTGGGGTTGATGATGATAAGGGTCATATCACAGCTCGTTTGAGTGCTTTGAGAAAATACATGCAACACCATGATGACCTGCCTGTCAATATCAGTTTTATCATGGAGGGAGCGGAGGAATCGGCTTCGACAGACCTAGATAAGTATCTAGAAAAGCATGCGGATAAACTCCGTGGTGCGGATTTATTGGTCTGGGAACAAGGAACCAAAAATGCTTTGGAGCAGTTAGAAATTTCTGGTGGAAACAAGGGGATTGTGACCTTTGATGCCAAGGTGAAAAGCGCTGATGTGGATATCCATTCTAGTTATGGTGGGGTTGTGGAATCAGCTCCTTGGTACCTCCTTCAAGCCTTACAGTCTCTTCGTGCGGCAGATGGACGTATCTTGGTTGAAGGCTTGTATGAAGAAGTACAAGAGCCAAATGAACGGGAATTGTCCTTGGTGGATACCTACGCTCAACGAAATCCTGGGGAAATCAGCCAGATTTATGGTTTGGAATTGCCTCTTTTACAAGAGGATCGTGCAGCCTTTCTAAAACGTTTCTTTTTTGAACCAGCCCTTAATATCGAAGGGATTCAGTCAGGTTATCAAGGGCAAGGAGTTAAAACGATTTTGCCTGCAGAAGCTAGTGCCAAGCTAGAAGTTCGTTTGGTTCCTGGCTTAGAACCGCATGATGTTCTGGAAAAAATTCGGAAACAGCTAGACAAAAATGGCTTTGATAAGGTAGAATTATACTATACCTTGGGAGAGATGAGCTATCGAAGCGATATGAGCGCGCCAGCTATTCTTAATGTAATCGAGTTGGCCAAGAAATTCTATCCACAGGGCGTTTCAGTCTTGCCGACTACAGCAGGCACTGGGCCTATGCATACGGTATTTGACGCCCTAGAGGTGCCAATGGTGGCCTTCGGTCTAGGAAATGCTAATAGCCGGGACCACGGTGGAGATGAGAACGTGAGAATCGCCGATTACTACACCCATATTGAATTAGTAGAGGAGCTGATTAGAAGCTATGAGTAGAGATATTATCAAGTTAGATCAGATCGATGTGACTTTTCATCAAAAGAAGAGAACCATCACAGCGGTCAAGGATGTGACCATTCACATCCAAGAAGGGGATATCTACGGAATCGTTGGATATTCTGGAGCAGGGAAATCAACCCTTGTACGGGTGATTAACCTCTTGCAAAAACCATCTGCAGGGAAAATTACCATTGACGATGATGTGATTTTTGATGGCAAGGTGACTTTGACGACCGAGCAGTTGCGTCGTAAACGTCAGGATATCGGAATGATTTTCCAGCATTTTAACCTGATGAGTCAAAAGACGGCAGAGGAGAATGTAGCCTTTGCCCTTAAACACTCTGGACTCAGCAAGGAAGAAAAGAAGGCTAAAGTAGCTAAGTTGTTGGACTTGGTTGGCTTGGCAGACCGTGCTGAAAACTACCCTTCACAACTATCTGGAGGGCAAAAACAGCGTGTGGCCATTGCGCGTGCCTTGGCCAATGATCCGAAAATCTTGATTTCAGACGAATCAACTTCTGCGCTTGATCCGAAGACAACCAAGCAAATTTTGGCCTTGTTGCAAGATTTGAACCAAAAATTAGGTTTGACCGTTGTCTTGATTACGCATGAAATGCAGATTGTCAAAGATATTGCCAACCGTGTAGCAGTCATGCAGGACGGGCATTTGATTGAGGAGGGTAGTGTTCTTGAAATCTTCTCAGATCCTAAACAACCTTTGACTCAAGACTTTATCTCAACAGCTACAGGTATTGACGAAGCCATGGTCAAAATCGAGAAGCAAGAAATCGTAGAACACTTGTCTGAAAACAGTCTTTTAGTGCAACTCAAGTATGCAGGTGCTTCGACAGACGAGCCACTTTTGAATGAATTGTACAAACATTACCAAGTAACGGCTAATATCCTCTATGGCAATATCGAAATCCTCGATGGCACTCCTGTTGGAGAATTAGTTGTGGTCTTGTCGGGTGAAAAAGCAGCGCTAGCAGGTGCCCAAGAAGCCATTCGCCAAGCAGGTGTGCAGCTAAAAGTATTGAAGGGAGGACAGTAAGATGGAATCATTGATTCAAACCTATTTACCAAATGTTTATAAAATGGGCTGGGCTGGTCAAGCAGGCTGGGGAACAGCCATCTACCTAACCCTCTATATGACAGTTCTTTCCTTCATCATCGGAGGTTTCTTGGGGTTAGTGGCAGGTCTCTTCCTTGTCTTGACTGCGCCAGGTGGTGTCTTGGAAAATAAGGTCGTTTTCTGGATTTTGGATAAAATCACCTCTATTTTCCGTGCGGTGCCATTTATCATTCTCTTGGCAGTCTTGTCACCCTTCTCACACCTAATCGTAGGAACAAGTATCGGGCCAAATGCGGCTATTGTACCCCTATCTTTTGCAGTCTTTGCCTTCTTTGCCCGTCAAGTACAGGTGGTATTGGCTGAACTGGATGGTGGTGTCATTGAGGCGGCTCAAGCGAGCGGGGCGACATTCTGGGATATCGTAGGTGTTTATCTATCCGAAGGTCTTCCAGATTTAATCCGTGTGACGACTGTGACCTTGATTTCACTAGTTGGTGAAACAGCTATGGCTGGTGCGGTTGGAGCTGGTGGTATCGGTAACGTGGCCATCGCTTATGGATTTAACCGCTACAATCACGATGTGACCATCTTGGCAACCATCATTATCATCTTGATTATCTTTGCAATCCAATTCTTGGGAGACTTCTTGACCAAGAAATTGAGCCATAAATAAAAAGGGCTAGGCAATCTGTACATCATTCATAGAAGTTGTCGTATAGTCAAGACTTAAAATTCTCTGTACTGGTTGCTATCAATCGTCGCTTCTATGAGTTAGAGAGTTAAGAATTGTGGGGAGTCAATATGCAAAATCTGGGAGAAGTTTTTAAAGAATTGAGAAAGAGTCGCAATGTATCTCTACAGGAGGCTACGGGAGGAGAGTTTACTTATTCCATGCTGAGCAAATTTGAGCGTGGAGAAGCAGACTTATCCTCTATGAAATTGATTACTGCTTTAGATAACATCCACTCTGATTTGAATGAATTTATGTACTTGGTACGTGGTTTTTCTCAGAAAAAGGTTTTGGCTTTTCAAGAAAATCTCTGGGATCTATATGACAGAGAAGGGATTGATTCTCTACATTCCTTGTATGAAGAGACGACTCAAAAGTATAGATCAAGTGATGAAACAAGCTATCTTTTACAAATGATTCGTATCAAAAGCCTTCTTGTGTTTTTTGATTCAGAAATAAGAGCAACGGATGAAGAACTGACTTTTCTCTATGATTATTTTTTTACTATTGATATCTGGGGAAATTATGAATTAGAACTATTTTCAACGATTTCTACTTTGTTCCCTCTGCCCCTCTATTTTAAATATTCTAGGGAGATGTTGCAAAAGACGGATTTATTAGGCTCTTTACCTAGTAACAAAGTTGGTATTGACACCATTTTAATTAATGGACTCTTTAAAGCGATAGAGGAAAAGGATAAATTAAAAGCAGATTATTTTATCTTTCAGATTGAAAAACGAGAATTGCCAGAATCTCAAGCTTATCTTAAAATCATTTATATGATTGCTAAAGGGTATTATGATACTATTTTTAATGTAAAAAATAAGGGTCTTGAAAAAATCCAGAGAGGCATTACAATCTTACAAGATTTAGAGTATGTAGATGGTGCAAGATACTATGAAAACTATTTTGCAAATCAGCTTTCAAATAAAGATTTGTAATATATTCTCGTTACATCGACTGATGAAAAATAAATAGCCTTGTAGATGGATTGATAATTAGTAGTTTCTAGGCGCTAGAGTTTCTATTTTCAGAAAAAATATATTACAAAAAAGTGGGGAGCTCCACTTTTTTTGTTATACTGGTTCCATAAAACAAAGGAGGTAACAGAAATGACAAAATTTGCAATGACTGCATCAAAACATGCAGAACCAGTCAAAGAATTTGTAGCTACTTACAAATGTTCAGTTCATAAAGGATAATGAACTCAGATTGGCAATATTTTATAAGGAGTATAGATTTGTATATCATACTCCTTTATCTATTTGTAAAAAGGTGAACTATGGATAGAATGGACTTCACATACTATAATGATAATTTATATAAATTGGAAGAATTTGGTTTTAAAATTCATATTTCTGCTACTATAAAGAATTATACACAAGTATTTGATATAGTTAGTAAGTTGCTAGAACGAGAAAGAACTATGTATAAATGTTTGTCTGACTTTGATAAAATTTATAAAAATTTTTCAGAAAATGAATCATCTGCAGAATCAGGGAAGTTTATAACTATTTATCCAAAGAATAGAGAGCACTGTATAGATTTACTTGAAAAGCTTTATCAAAAAATACCTTGTGATTTCCAAGGTATTTATATACTAAGTGATAGAAAATATAAAAATTCAAATAATATTTTCTACAGATTTGGATGTAATATTGTTAATGAAGCGCATTTAATTGACGGCTTACCTAGTATGTATGGACCAGATGGGGAAGTTTGGCAAGATTATCAAAAATCTTATTTTGACTTACCTGAATGGATTGAAGATATTCAAGAACCTCAAATATTTGAAGATACATACATGTCTAATAATTATGAAATAAATTCAATAATAAAATCTAGTAATGGCGGTAATATCTATTTAGCTAATTCAAAAAAATATAATAGGAAAGTTGTGATAAAGGAATGCCGTAATTTCGTTTTATCATATATAAATGTAGAAAAGAGGGAGTTTAGAGAAAGAGAGTGGGAGTTATCTAAGAAGCTAATCAAATATATTCCCAAATCGCTTGAAAATATTAATGAATGGACAAATGGATATTTTATTTATGAATTTATAGACGGCTACACATTAAAAGATTTTGTAGATGATTATAACTTATATTCTTATTCTAGTAGTGACATTATTAAAAATTACTCCAATTTTCTTACTTTATTAAGAATTTTTGAAAAAATAATTGAAGTGGTTGAATACTTTCATAAAGAAAATATTGTGCTGAATGATATTCATTCAGATAATATTCTGATTACAGAAATGTTAGATTTGTATTTTATTGACTTAGAAAACTCATATCAATCATCTGAATCTCCGACAGTGGGTATTTATAATGACATTTGTTTAAAAAAATGGAATTGTATAGAAGGTAAAAAAGCAGATTGTTATAAAGTTGCAAACTTGATGTTATTTTTACTGGGGAGATTACACTTGAGAGAAGAAGAAGCTTTAAAAACTAATAAAGTAAAAGAATTACTTATTCAAAAAGGAATAGTAACGAACATAGATATTCTAATAAATTATCTATTTAGTGATAATCCAGATATACATACTGCTAAAAAAATATTTTCAAATATATATGCAGAGAGACAGAAAGAAACAAAAATTATGTCCTCAAGTACGGCATTTATACCACTAAGTGACGAAGAATTTCTGAATTTATTAGAGTCAAGATTTGATTTTACAGAAAGTATAGATATAACCTCTGATGAATCGTTGGATATATTTGATAGTTTTAATACTTATGGTTTAAATGGTTTATCGGGATTTTTAATTTTTTTACATAAAATTTCTTTCAGCAGATCTACTATAAGTAGAGGTATTGAGATTGTATTATCTAATCTGTTAGACATAGGTGGTAGAAAATTTTTGAAAAATTCTACCACAACAGTTTCTCCTTATTTGTTAGATGGAACATCTGGGGTCATAAGAATGTTGTTATATATTGATCCATTTAAATACAAAGATATTATTTTGGATCTGAGCTCGAGTATATTGGTTGAGTATGCTCAGTTTTCTGGATATTGGATGGGAATGGTTGGGTTAGCAGATACTCTGTTAGCAGTTAACAAATATTTTCCTAATAATGAATTTATTGTAGTAGCAAAAGAATTATTAATAACTAGTTCTATTCTAAAGGACGTGGAGTCAAATACAGAAAATCTTATTCCTAGAGTGAAGATTGATAGTTTACTGGATTGCCAAGGAGGCCTGTTATGAAACTATTCTTAAGACATCATTTATTTAGAATACTTACCCTATCAAGGTTTTTGAGCTCAAGTGGAGCTTATATTTATAATCTGGTATTTATCGTTTATGCTGCGAGTCTACCCTTTAAAAATATAGCTGTATTTATGGCGAATATGATTACGATTTTACCTTTCCTATTTACTTTTTATGTTGGGATTAAGGCTGATCATACTCGGAATAAAGCAGGGACAATTATCTGGGTTGGTTGTGTGCAAAGTCTACTATTTCTTTTGATTGCTAGTGTGATTCATGACCAGAACTTCGTAACGTTTGCTTTTATCTGTATGGTTAATATCTGTTCGGATGTTTTATCAGATTATACAGCAGGCCTGCGTATGCCGATTATCCAGCATAATATTTCGGAAGATAAGCTCTATGAAGCTTATTCCTTTACTCAGTTTGTTTCCTATTTATCAAATCTAGGAGGTCAAGCCTTAGGAGTATGGTTACTCACAACCAGTCATCAAAATTTTTCTTTTGTTGCAATTGTGAACGCTGGCTTCTTTTTACTATCTTCTCTTATTTTGTTCAAAAATAGAAGAGAATTGACGCATTTGTCTGTAACGATAGAGAATGAGCCTATTCGTTTGCTTCAACAAGTTAAGGCAATCTATGCGGACATGGATGATATATTTAGACAGAGAGAAAGTAAATCATTGTTTAAAATGATTCTTGTCATTTTGGTAATGAATACTTTGGGAGGAGCTGTTGGAGGTATTTATCACTTTTACTTATTAGACCATACTATCTATCATCTCAGTTATGCTCAAGCCCTATTTTTAATTGAATGTGTCAGCTTGGGAGGGGCTATTCTTGGTAGCCTAACTCCCCATGATTATTTTGGGAAATTGTCTTTCTCAAGTTTGTTATCGCTTAATGCAATTCTGTTTGTCTTGCTTGCCACTGCTAATATTTTAGATTTTTCTCCTCTAGTAGGTGTTGCTTGCTTAGCCTTTGTCATGTATTTGATGTCGAAATCAATGCCTAAATTAGATACTCTGTTATTGTCTAATTTGAGTGCGGATGTATTAGCTCGAAGTAATAATCTCTTGAGTATGATTTTTTCCCTAACATTACCCTTGGGGATGTCTGTATTTTCCTTCTTAGCTTTACAAGATATCAGGCTTTGTTGGTGGGTCTTTTTAGCAGGGAGTGTGATAGGATTCATTTTATCGTTAGAAAAAAGAAGTTTTTTGGGTAAAAAAGTTTAACCTAGGGCAATCAGGCTTACTAGAAGGTCTTCTAGATTTGATCCGTGTGACGACTGTGACCTTGATTTCCCTTGTTGGGGAAACAGCTATGGCTGGTGCGGTTGGCGCTGGTGGTATCGGTAACGTAGCCATCGCTTATGGATTTAATCGCTACAATCACGATGTGACCATCTTGGCAACTATCATTATCATTTTGATTATCTTTGCAATCCAATTCTTGGGAGACTTCTTGACTAAGAAATTGAGGCATAAATAAAATAGGCGCCATAATATCCATAGGGGATTTACCCACTACAAATATTATAGAGCCAAATAAAAAAGAGCCGCCTGGCTCTTTTTTAGTAATCAGATTTTCTGTGCAAATTTTTTACTTAAGGCTTGTCCAATCAAGGCACCCAATAGGGCTCCGATGACTACACTTGCAACAAATAGAAGGATGGTTCCAGGATTTGGCGCAACCATGATACGGTCGATATATTCTTGGGATTTTCCTCTTGCCAGAAGAGTAGCCATATAGGCTTTGGGCGCAATCCACATAAGTAAGATTGGACCAGTTGTGCTAAAGGCAAAGAGAATGAAAGAAAGGAAGTTCTTTGTTTGGTCCTTGTATTTTCCGAGGCTAGCTACTGCATCTGCTAGGAGGCCACAGATAATTCCAGGAAGGAAGGCACCAGCACCGTGTTTAGTTCCCAAGAAAAAGAGAGCAATGACAAGGCCGATAGTGGTAATGGCTCCAAAGCGTGGAACTTTTGCGACCAGAATCATATAGACGCTACCGCCGACAAGGGCAGTAAAGGCAGGCGCATAAAACATGTTTCCAGTTTGGTCAAAGAGATTGCCCAAAAGGACACCAACCCCCATGCAGAGGAAGTAAAGAACTGCAAAAAGCAGTGTAGTTAAGATAGATTTTTTCATGAATTGTCTCCTGATCATTTTTTCACAATTCTCATTGTATCACGGTTTGATGGGATTGTAAATGGGCACTAGAATTTTTTGAAAACGCTTGAAATATGATATAATAGTTTCATAGTTATTTTTAGGAGGATATCATGGGGAGATTTTTAGACTTTGTCTTTAATCGTTTCTTTTTAGGGATGATTGCGACAGCCTTCTTTTGGTTATTAACCTTGGTGGGAGGGGTTATCCTTGGTCTAGCGCCGGCTAGTGCCACCTTGATGAGCTTGTATGCAGAACATGGTTATAGCTTTCGGGAATACAGTTTGAAGGAGGCGTGGTCTCTTTATAAGCAAAATTTCGTCTCAAGCAACCTGATTTTCTATAGCTTTTTAGGGGTGGATCTAGTTTTGGTCTATGGCCTGTATCTCTTGGTGCAATTGCCTCA
This sequence comes from Streptococcus pseudopneumoniae, assembly GCF_001076775.1. GTDB lineage: Bacteria > Bacillota > Bacilli > Lactobacillales > Streptococcaceae > Streptococcus > Streptococcus pseudopneumoniae_G. The sequence continues at coordinate 10,460 of NZ_JVGV01000011.1, read as the reverse complement.
TCAGACTATTATTCATTTGATTGCGACCTTTTTGAATGTTCTAGTAGTTGCCCTGATCTTTTTGGCTTATACAGTATCTTTGAAATTACAAGTTTATTTTGACTTGTCTTATCGAAATAGTCTCAAACTATCCTTGATTGGCATCTTTATGAGTCTAGCAGCTGTGGCCAAGGTTCTCCTTGGAACTGTGCTACTTGTGGCAATTGGTTACTATATGCCTGCCCTACTTTTCTTTGTAGGAATTGGGATGTGGCATTTCTTTATCAGTGATATGTTGGAACCGGTCTATGAAAGTATCCATGAAAAATTGGCGACAAAATAGAATGAAGCAGTTTTGGCTACATACGCTTCTAAGAACCTACAGTTCAGTTATGATGATTATTATTGCGAGTTTTGCAATCTTACTCTCTTACGCTGACTGGGATTCACGGGAAAAGGAAGCTCAAAGAGTAGCCCAACGTGTAACCACTCGAACAGTTGATGAGGTGGAGTATTATTATCGGGAGTCAGCCCAACTGGCGCAAGATTTAGTAGCCAATCAAGACCGGATACAAGGGATTTATAAGTACTTTAGCTTGTCAACTTCTGAGTATTTTTATTGGCTGTTGGAGCATCAAGCAACTTCGTCAACTTCTATTTCTCTGTATGAAAATATTGATGATCTTTATGTCCAAAATGACTCTATAACGGGTGTTGCAATCGTCTTGCAGGATTTTAAAGAAGTTTATGTGTCAACAAGGGATAAAAGAAGTGGTCATGTCTTGCCTGCTGAGGCCTTTAAACCAGAGGTCAATAGTTTTGGCATTCCAGTTCTGGACCCAGCAACGGATCAGTCTATAGGAGTGGTATACATCTCCTTGGATCCAGAAGTTTTATATCATGCCATTGACAATACCCGAGGTCATATTCCGATGGCTGTTACTGTGACATCACCATTTGATACGGAGATTTTTCATATTGGTGAGAGGGTCAATAGGGAACATGAGAACTGGTTTGTTGGTGTGACCTCTCATGGCTATCAGGTTCAGGTGGCAGTTCCCAAAAATTTTGTTTTACAAGGAACGGTGACCAGCTCTGCTTTGATTGTGGGCTTGAGCCTTCTCTTTATTGTCATTCTCTATCTGACTTTGAGGCAGACCTTTGCTAATTATCAAAAGCAGGTAGTGGATTTGGTGGATTCCATCCAAGCTATTGCCCAAGGGCAAGAAGGTCTTCGCATCGATACGCTTGAAAAGGATCAGGAATTGCTCTTAATCGCAGAGACCACCAATGATATGTTGGATCGCTTGGAAAAGAATATCCATGATATTTATCAGTTAGAGCTTAGTCAAAAAGATGCCAATATGCGGGCCTTGCAGGCGCAAATCAACCCTCATTTTATGTATAATACGCTGGAGTTCTTGCGTATGTACGCAGTCATGCAAAGTCAAGATGAGTTAGCAGATATCATTTATGAGTTCAGTAGTCTCTTGCGTAACAATATTTCTGATGAAAGAGAGACTCTTCTCAAACAGGAATTAGAATTTTGCCGTAAATATAGTTATCTCTGCATGGTTCGCTATCCCAAGTCCATTGCCTATGGTTTCAAGATAGATCCAGAGTTAGAGAATATGAAGATTCCTAAGTTTACCTTACAACCTCTGGTTGAAAATTATTTCGCGCATGGTGTTGACCACAGACGGACAGATAATGTGATTAGCATAAAGGCGCTTAAACAGGATGGTTTTGTAGAAATTTTGGTGGTCGATAATGGCCGTGGAATGTCGGTTGAAAAACTGACAAGTATTCGAGAAAAATTAAGTCAGAGACATTTTGAACACCAAGCCAGTTACAGTGATCAAAAGCAGTCTATCGGGATTACCAATGTACATGAGCGTTTTGTGCTCTATTTTGGGGACCGCTATGCCATTACGATAGAGTCTGCGGAGCAAGCAGGTGTTCAGTATCGTATTACAATTCAAGATGAGTAGAAAGGGAGAAAATGTATAAAGTATTATTAGTAGATGATGAGTACATGGTGACAGAAGGTCTGAAACGTTTGATTCCCTTTGATAAGTGGGATATGGAGGTCGTCGCAACAGCCAATCATGCCGATGAAGCCCTAGAATATGTTCAGGAAAATCCCATCGATGTCATCATTTCAGATGTCAATATGCCCGACAAAACAGGGCTTGATATGATTCGGGAGATGAAAGAAATCTTACCAGATGCAGCCTATATCCTGCTTTCAGGTTATCAGGAGTTTGATTATGTAAAAAGAGCAATGAACCTTAGTGTGGTGGACTATTTGGTTAAGCCTGTTGATAAGGTAGAGTTGGGTAATCTGCTAGAGAAGATTGCAGGTCAGCTCGGCGAGAGAGGGAAGAAAAGTCAGACCCTTAGTCAAGATTTAGATGAGGCCGGATTTGTTAGTTATTTAGGGGATAAGGAGAATTGGTGGATAGGTCTATCCAAGGAAAAACAAGGTTCTTTCACCATTCCCTACTATGTCTTGGGTAAAGACTGGCAGATTTTTATTTCTGATCAACCCCTAGATGGTTTAGTCGTTACTCCCTTTGAAGCTCCTTATCAAGAACACTTTGAACGCTGGAAGCTGAATGCTGAGAAAGCCCTCTTTTACGGTTCTGTAAATCTAAAACAGTCTGAGAGTCTCTTTGCCTATTATGAACCGATTTATAGGGTTATCATTCAGGGGAATCTCAATCAAATCGTGGAAGAGTTGAACCTTTTGGAGAAGGTGGTTCTTGAAAATACGCCGCGTGTTCCCATTACCAAACAGCTTTTTATCCAGTTTGTCATGGATGTCTTTCATTTGTTTGAACACCTAAAAGCTGATGATATGACGGACATTGTCAAAACGATTCATGCTATTCAAACCTTTGATGAATTGGTTCCTTATATCAAGGAAACTCTGACCCGATTCTTTGGGCAATATCGAATGAATGAAAATGTGGTTAGTGTGCTAGAAGTCATTGGGCGTGATTATCAAAAAGAACTTTCCCTCAAGGATATCAGTAAGGATCTTTTTATCAATCCTGTCTATCTGGGTCAGTTGATTAAGCGAGAAACCAATTCTACCTTCGCAGAGTTACTAAATAAACAACGCATTAAGGCTGCCCAACAGCTCTTGCTTTCAACTAGTGACAGTATCGAAGATATTTGTTATGCTGTTGGTTACAGTAATGTTGGATATTTCTATAAAGTGTTCCGAAAATTGTGCGGAAAATCGCCAAAAGCTTACCGAAAACAGGTAGAAACGACACTATAATATTTGTATCCCTTTACAAAAAGTGCTATAATAATCAATAATAACATCAGGAGGTTCTATCATGAAAAAGAAACCAATTTATCTATGGGTCTTGCTCATCTTGTCTGCCCTTATTTCAGCTACGTCTCTGTTTGAACTTTTGAAGCCCTTGCCTAGTAAAGAAGTCCTTCGTGCTGCTCAAAAACAAGTTGCAGGGGTCAGTGCTCAGCAGGTAGAAGATAGCATTAATTTTAGCTATAGAGTGGCAGAAGCATCTCATTCTATTTTTAATGTGGCCTTGGTTGTACTATCTGCTATTTTAGTGGTAGTAGCGATTGTATTCCTTGTTCGTAAGAATTTGCAGTATGCAAACTATACTTATGTCGGCTATGTTTTGCTAGCCATTATTGGTTCGATTTATACCTATGTGACTTTACAAGACGCTTTGCAGCTGGTTCAAGATGAAACTATTCGTTTGACAATGGGTATTGGTTCAAAAGCTGTCAGCATTTTCTATATCGTCATCAATGTTCTCTTCCTAGCCCTTGTCTTCTACAAGATATGGCGTCAGCAAAAAGCCTTGGCAGAAGAAGAGGAAACAGAAGAACTTGCCTAAGTATTGACAAAAAACAACTATCAAGATACAATCTTGGTAGTTGTTTTTCGATTAAAAATAAAATCATGGAGGTACATATGAAGACAATTTCTTTAGTTTATATCAGTTTGAGTGGCAATACTGAGAGTTTTGTGACCCGCTTGAAAGACTATCTCTTGTCCCAGTACGAGGGAATTGAGGTTCAAAAGATTCATATCAAGGATTTGGTTAAGGACGGCCAAGATTTTTATGAAATGGAGCATCCCTATGTCGCTTTTTTGCCGACCTACCTGGAAGGTGGGAATGGCGTAGATAATGGAGATGTCGAGATTTTGACAACACCAGTGGGGGATTTTATCGCCTATGGAGACAATGCTAGTAAGTGTTTTGGCGTGGTTGGCTCAGGAAATCGTAACTTTAATAATCAATACTGCCTGACAGCCAAGCAATACAGTCAACGTTTTGGTTTCCCTGTATTGGCTGACTTTGAAATGCGAGGCATGCTGGAAGATATCAAACGTGTCGCAGCTATTATCGCAGATTTGTATGAGTTGGAAAGTTGAGCTTAGGCTTGACTTTTTATTATTCCAAGTGGTTTTATCAGCACTCTTACTTTTTATGCTTCAAGAGTTGATTGATATGGTTCACTTTTTTAGCTTCTCTTTTATAGAGAATAGCCCAAATGATGAGGTAGACAATCGCAAACTCGATAATGAGCTGGAGATAGAAGATCCAGTGGAAAGGGAACCAACCTGCTAGAGTTGCTAGTGGGACAAAGCCAGCCAGCATAAGGAAGAAATGGGAAAGCGTCGCACGAAGCATGCTCCAGTCACGGCTGAATAATCGTTTACCAAAGTTGAAGAGAATACCGATGGCTGCCCAGATAAGAGTACAGTAGAGCAAGACCAGGGCACCGTGAACCTGGTGCTGAGCCATCACTTGGCCGATGATAGAGTAGGGATTTAGTGGTGCGTAGGTATTTGGTGCATAAATGAGTGAAAAGATGATAGAGAGGATGAGGCCGATAAGAACACCGGTGGCTGCGTCGTGAAATACTTGTTTTTTCATAGTTCTAATTTCTCCTTGATGGTTTTTAGATAACGGCGTGAAGAGTAGGTGAAGCTTTCGTTTTTCAAGAAAATTTCTACTAGGCCGTTGGGGGTGAGCTTGAGATGAGAGATGGAATCGATATTGATGATTTCTGATTGGGAAATTTGGATAAAATTGCTTGGCAAGAGTTCAAGAACCTGATAGAGTCGCAAATCAATGCTGTAGGTCTGACTCGCTGTTTCTGCTAGAACCTTCCGATTTTCGATATAGAAGCGCTGAACCTTACCAATCTTAACTAGATAGACCTGATTATCGATTTTCCCTTTAATTGTTTCTGTTCGGTCCAGATTTTCTGCGAACTCGATGACTTTTTGGACTTTATCTGTCGGCTGAGGTGCTTGAACAATCAACTTTTCCTCCTCGTAAGACTCGCTAATCTGTAGTTCTACTTTCATAGTTTTCTCTCCTTGTTTTTCATACAAAATTAATCTCACTTCTTGTACATCTTTATTAATACTCTTCAAAAATCAAATTCAAACCACGTCAGCGTCGTCTTGCCGTACTAAAGTACTGTCTGCGCCTAGCTTTCTAGTTTGCTCTTTGATTTTTATTGAGTATACCACTATTTTATGCTCCCTGGCAAGGGACTTTGTTTATGTGGAGGGATTTGGCTCCTATGTGGCGCTTGCTTTTCTGTCCTGTCTGAAATATGGTATAATAGCACTAATCAATTTCTAGGAAAATAGATACAGAAAGGGGCTGAAAGATGTCTCATATTATTGAATTGCCAGAGGTGCTGGCAAACCAGATCGCGGCAGGAGAGGTTATCGAGCGTCCAGCTAGCGTTGTTAAGGAGCTGGTAGAAAACGCCATTGACGCGGGTTCTAGCCAGATTATCATTGAGATTGAGGAAGCTGGTCTCAAGAAAATTCAAATTACAGATAATGGTCATGGAATTGCCCACGATGAGGTGGAATTGGCCCTTCGCCGCCATGCGACCAGTAAGATAAAAAATCAAGCAGATCTCTTTCGAATTCGGACGCTTGGTTTTCGTGGTGAAGCCCTGCCCTCTATCGCGTCTGTCAGTGTACTGACTCTGTTGACGGCGGTGGATGGTGCGAGTCATGGGACTAAGCTCGTCGCACGTGGGGGAGAAGTAGAAGAAGTCATCCCAGCGACTAGTCCTGTGGGGACCAAGGTTTGTGTGGAGGACCTCTTTTTCAACACGCCTGCCCGCCTCAAGTATATGAAGAGCCAGCAAGCGGAGCTGTCTCATATCATTGATATTATCAACCGTCTGGGCTTGGCCCATCCTGAGATTTCTTTTAGTTTGATCAGTGATGGCAAGGAAATGACGCGGACAGCAGGGACTGGTCAACTGCGCCAAGCAATCGCAGGAATTTATGGTTTGGCGAGTGCTAAGAAGATGATTGAAATTGAGAACTCTGACTTAGATTTCGAGATTTCAGGCTTTGTTTCCCTGCCTGAGTTAACTCGGGCTAATCGCAACTATATCAGTCTCTTCATCAATGGCCGTTATATAAAGAACTTCCTGCTCAATCGTGCTATTTTAGATGGTTACGGAAGTAAGCTCATGGTGGGACGCTTTCCGCTGGCTGTCATTCATATCCATATTGACCCTTATCTAGCGGATGTCAATGTGCATCCAACCAAGCAAGAGGTGCGGATTTCCAAGGAAAAAGAATTGATGGCCTTGGTTTCAGAAGCTATTTCTAATAGTCTTAAGGAGCAAACCTTGATTCCAGATGCCTTGGAAAATCTTGCCAAATCGACCGTGCGCAATCGTGAGAAGGTGGAGCAGACCATTCTCCCACTCAAAGAAAATACGCTCTACTATGAGAAAACTGAGCCGACAAGACCTAGTCAAGCTGAGGTGGCTGATTATCAGGTGGAATTGACTGAGGAAGGGCAGGACTTAACCCTGTTTGCCAAGGAAACCTTGGATCAGCTGACTAAGCCAGCAAAACTGCATTTTGCAGAGAGAAAACCTGCTAATTATGACCAACTAGACCATCCAGAGTTAGACCTTGCGAGTCTTGATAAGGCTTATGACAAGCTGGAGCGAGAAGAATCATCCAGCTTCCCAGAGTTGGAATTTTTCGGGCAAATGCACGGGACTTATCTCTTTGCCCAAGGGCGAGATGGACTCTATATCATAGACCAGCACGCGGCGCAGGAACGGGTCAAGTACGAGGAGTACCGTGAAAGCATTGGCAATGTTGACCAGAGCCAGCAGCAACTCCTAGTGCCCTATATCTTTGAATTTCCTGCAGATGATGCTCTTCGTCTCAAGGAAAGAATGGCACTTTTGGAGGAAGTGGGTGTTTTTCTAGCAGAGTACGGAGAAAATCAATTCATCTTACGTGAACATCCTATTTGGATGGCAGAAGAAGAGATTGAATCAGGCATCTATGAAATATGCGACATGCTCCTTTTGACCAAGGAAGTTTCTATCAAGAAATATCGAGCAGAGCTGGCTATCATGATGTCCTGCAAGCGATCTATCAAGGCCAACCATCGTATCGATGACCATTCGGCCAGACAGCTCCTCTATCAGCTATCTCAATGTGACAATCCCTACAACTGTCCCCACGGGCGTCCTGTTCTGGTGCATTTCACCAAGTCGGATATGGAAAAAATGTTCCGACGTATTCAGGAAAATCACACCAGTCTCCGTGAGTTGGGGAAATATTAAACTAAAAGGAAAACTATGTACGAATATTTAAAAGGAATCATTACCAAAATTACTGCTAAATACATTGTTCTTGAAACCAATGGTATCGGTTATATCCTGCATGTAGCTAATCCTTATGCTTATTCAGGTCAGGTTAATCAAGAGGCTCAAATTTATGTGCATCAGGTCGTGCGTGAGGACGCTCATCTACTTTATGGATTTCGCTCAGAAGATGAGAAAAAGCTCTTTCTTAGTCTGATTTCGGTCTCTGGGATTGGTCCTGTATCAGCTCTTGCTATTATCGCTGCCGATGACAATGCTGGCTTGGTTCAAGCCATCGAAACCAAAAACATCACCTACTTAACTAAGTTCCCTAAAATTGGCAAGAAAACAGCCCAGCAGATGGTGTTGGACTTGGAAGGCAAGGTAGTAGTTGCAGGAGATGATCTTCCTGCCAAGGTGGCAGTGCAAGCTAGCGCTGAAAACCAAGAATTGGAAGAAGCTATGGAGGCCATGTTGGCTCTGGGCTACAAGACAACTGAGCTCAAGAAAATCAAGAAATTCTTCGAAGGAACGACAGATACAGCTGAGAACTATATCAAGTCGGCCCTTAAAATGTTGGTCAAATAGGAGCAGAGCATGCCAAAACGTTGTTCTTGGGTCAAGATGACCAATCCGCTCTACATCGCCTATCATGATGAGGAATGGGGTCAGCCCCTCCATGATGACCAAGCATTGTTTGAGTTGTTGTGCATGGAAACCTATCAGGCAGGCCTGTCTTGGGAAACGGTGCTCAACAAACGCCAAGCTTTCCGAGAAGTATTTTATGGCTATCAAATTCAAGCGGTCGCAGAGATGACCGACACCGAACTGGAAGACTTGCTGGAGAATCCAGCCATCATTCGAAATAGGGCCAAGATTTTTGCTACACGCGCTAACGCCCAAGCCTTTCTACGGTTACAGGCAGAATATGGCTCTTTTGATGCCTATCTTTGGTCTTTTGTTGAGGGGAAAACGATCGTGAACGATGTTCCCGATTACCGCCAAGCCCCAGCTAAAACCGCTTTGTCTGAGAAATTAGCCAACGATCTCAAAAAACGAGGTTTCAAGTTCACAGGACCAGTCGCTGTCTTGTCTTTTCTACAGGCTGCAGGGCTAGTTGATGACCACGAGAACGATTGTGAGTGGAAAAGCAGCAATTAGTGAGTATAGGTAACTAGAATATCTGAGAATATAGAAAAAAGCTGAGAAATTTTTCCCAGCTTTTTATATATACTATTAGATTTGTTAGAGTGAAGTCAAAAAAGTGATTCCACCTAAAATAACACCGGCTGAATTTGGAATGATTAGTATCCAATCCTTCTTAGGTTCTTTTGTCCATCCATAAATAACCCAGATTAAGCAAGATATAGCAGCTGATAAAGGTTGAAATGGTTGAGCTTTATTTCCCTGTAAATTAGCGATAATTTGAGGTATGTAGGCAATAAATACTATAATTCCAATAAAGGCACCAATAGAACCTACGATTCGATTAATTTTTTGTTTTGTCATATACACCTCCTTCAAAAGGATATCATAGAAATTAGCGAAATGCAATAAATTCAGATACAAATTGTAACGAAAACCAATACAAAAGCACAAAAATAGAGAAACTATTTATTTTTTGTTATAGTCAAAGCGAATGACTTGTTCCTGTGCATCTACATGAGCATGGACCCCAAAAGGTACAATTGCTCTTGGAGTTGCGTGGCCGACATTCAGATTATAGACAATTGGGGTATTACTGTCTATGGTATCTAATAGTGCCTCTTTATAGTCGTCATAGAAAGTTTCATCCATAGGTTTCCCGACCAAGAGTCCGCTGATGACCTCGAATATGCCAGTGTTCTTTAAAGTCCGCAACATCTTTTTGAAGTCTTCTGGCTCAGGCTTTTCTTCGCTTGTTTCTAGCAAGAGGATTTTTCCTTCCCAGTCTGACAAGTCAGGGAAAAGTTTGTATTTTTGGCAGAGCTCCGTGCTATCTGCGTATCGAGAGTTGTCAAAGATATCGTAGAGGGATTCGAGGCAACCACCGAGGATTTTTCCCTCGAACTGGGCATTTCCTTGCAACAACTCAAAACCGGTATTTGCATGACTGACACGAGGTGTCCCCAGAGATTTGGGACTAAAATCAGTTCGTTCCTCATACCAAACATTGCTAGGGCGGATTTCTGAGATTCTTCCCGTCTCAATCAATTCTTTAAAGTAGTGAAGGCTATAGGGCAGCATTTCCTTGTCTAATTCACAAATGTCTGCTAAAAAGGATTGACCATAAAAAGTCTTGATTCCTAGTTTATGCAACATGAGGTGGTTCATGGTTGTATCCGAGAAGCCAAGAAAAATCTTTTGTTTGATAACTTTCTGTAGTTGGTCATTTTCAAAAAGATAAGGTAGTAAGCGATAGGTATCGTCTCCACCGATGGCGCAGAGGATCATGTCGATGCTATCATCAGAAAAGGCATGAATCAAATCCTCTGCACGCGCTTCAGGATGGTCTTTGATAAAGTCTAATCCTTTTTGCGAATGGGGCAAAAAGGTAGGATTGAGTCCCAAGTCCTTGAGACGTTGGACACCCAAGTCCACTTCGTGTTTGACAAAGTCCTCTCCGATAATGCCACTAGATAAACTAACTATACCGATAGTAGAAATCATATTTTATCCTCCTAGAAATAGATTGAGCCTATTTTATCACAAAAGATAAGAGAAAGCTACGTGGGATGTCAGAAGAATACTTTAAAATCAAAAAAGTAAGTGAAAAAGCAACCGCGCTTGTGAACTGCACCCCAAAAGTTAGACAGAAAAAATCTAACTTTTGGGGTGTTTTTATTATGAAA
>NZ_JVGV01000010.1:0-16331 GCF_001076775.1 Streptococcus pseudopneumoniae | reverse complement strand
TGATGGAGATCATGTCCTATCTTCACTTTGATTATTGGAAAAAAACGGCTCGGTCAGGAGCTAGTATGAATAAGGAGAACAAATGAAACGTTTAAAAATGTTATGGCATATTATGCAGGTTACGGGTTTTACTCGGTTTGCTCTGAGTTTTGTGACCTTTGTTTTTGGGTCAGGAGGCGTGCTTTTCCTAGTTGAACCTGCTATCACAAATTACGGAGACGGTCTTTGGTATGCTTTTGTGACTTCGACGACTGTCGGCTACGGGGATCTCCTAGCTGTGACCTTGATTGGAAGGATTACCAGTGTCTTCTTGACGATTTATGGGCTCATATTTTTTGGCTGTTTATCAGCTGTTATTTTTAATTATTATACCAATTTAAATAAGGAAAGAGGAGAGGACAAATGACTGCCAATTATTCAACACGGGAATACCGTGAGAAATTATACGATGACCTTCATGTTCGATTGAGAGATACAGCGATTTTGATGTGTGCAATTTTTATTGCCTCTATCGGACTAAATATGAATTCAACAGCTGTCATTATAGGAGCCATGTTGATTTCACCTCTCATGACACCGATTGTTGGACTGGGATTCGGTTTAGCTATTTTTGATACGCGTTTAATCAAGCAATCTCTAGAGGTTTTATTGACTCAAGTGTTGGTCAGTTTGCTTGTCTCGACTCTGTATTTCTGGATTTCTCCCTTGTCTTATGCAAGTAGCGAGTTGATTGCACGAACCTCTCCAACCATTTGGGATGTCCTCATTGCTATTGCTGGTGGGATTGCTGGTGTGATCGGTTCAAGGAAAAAAGAAGCAAACAATATCGTGCCAGGAGTAGCCATTGCTACAGCTTTGATGCCGCCTATCTGTACTGCTGGCTATGGTTTAGCTAATGGGAATGTACGATTTTTATTGGGGGCTCTCTATCTTTTCTTGATCAACTGTGTCTTTATCATGCTAGCCAACATTGTTGGAACAAGAATTTTGATGAGAAAATCTCCTTTAACTTCATTTAAAGAGCTGAGCATTAAAATGAGAATTGGCTTGATTTCTTTGATTGTATTGTTGATTCTTCCAGCTAGCTATTCGGCAGTTACTCTGACAATAGAACAAGCGCGCAAAGAAGGGATCAAACAGTTTGTAGGAAAAGAGTTCGCCAATTATACGGTTATTAATCAAGTCTACAAGTCAAGTAACAATGAATTGGTCTTGACGGTTGTTGGAGATCCGATTTCAGAAGAAGAATTAGAAACACTCCACCAAAAACAAGCCTCTTACGGTATTCAATCTGTTCAATTGAAAGTGAATCAAGTTCAGAACTCGCCAACATTAGATAGTGAAGCGACCAAGGAATTTTATGAAAACATTGACAAGTATATTGATCAAAAACTCTCTGAAAAAGATTCACAAAACGATCTCGTAAAAGAAAATGAAGCAGACAAGGATTGAGGACAATGAACTGAATCGGTTTTTACGCCGTGTTTTTCTTGTATCTTCCTCTTTCTTACTTATAGCAGGTTGTTTTTGCTTGAATAAGAAATAAATTAGAAGTTCTATCATCTAAGAAAAATGATGAAAAAAATCATTTAACTAATGGTGTGAACGTTTAGTGTTTATCAGCTCCATTCTCTGTAATTTTGGGGGTAAAATCCACACCATTTAGATAAAATTAGTTGAATTTGATTGGAAAAACGCTTTTATAAAAGCGGAGAAAAGTCTTGATATTACGCTGTTTTTAGTCCAACTGAAATTCATACTTTCCAAACCAGGCTTGAAAAAGGCCCGTAAAGCATCACAATTTAGTAAACGTTAATTCGTTACTGGACAGCAGAATACAAACGAAAACACTTTGCATCTTGCAAGGTGTTTTTTTCTATGAGAACTGGCGGTGCGCAATTAGGATAGCTCTAGCGACTTTAGTCGCATAGAGATATGCTATGCACAGTTGCCTCAAGAAAACAATGCTTCTTGGTCCACCCTGTTAGACAAGCTTCAAAACCAAGGAATCCAACAGATTTCTCTTGTAGTTACAGATGGCTTTAAGGGGCTTGAGCAGATTATCAGTCAGGCTCACCCATTAGCTAAACAACAATGTTGCTTAATTCATATTAGTCGAAATCTAGCTAGTAAAGTGAAACGAGCAGATAGAGCGGTTATTCTGGGGCAATTTATAATGATTTATCGTGCTGAAAATTTAGAAATGGCAGGACAAGCTTTAGAGGACTTTCTCGCCGAATGGAAACCAAAGTATAGGAAAGTCATGGAAAGTCTGGAGAAGACGGATAATCTTTTAACTTTTTATCAGTTTCCCTACCAGATTTGGCACAGCATGTATTCGACAAACCTCATTGAGTCTCTTAACAAAGAAATCAAACATCAAACGAAAAAGAAGGTTCTTTTTCCTAATGAGGAGGCTCTGGAACGTTACTTAGTTACGTTGTTTGAAGATTATAATTTCAAGCAAAGTCAACGAATCCATAAAGGGTTTGGTCAATGTTCTGATACACTTGAAAGCTTATTTAATTAACACTCCGTAACTCTACTTAAGTGTTTACACATAATTATTGACAGTATCAAAAAATAAAGTATATTGTTTTCATCATAATATAATTAAATATCAGTATAGAGAATTTTATCTATATATCAGATATCAGCAATTGCTTTTGCTGTCATTTTTCGCTACAATAGTTACAAGGAGGAAATAAACATGTTAAAAGAAGTATTAAACGTCGCAAAAGTTGCGAAAAAATCATCTCTCTTCTTAGGAGGGGTAGCATTTGGGACGCTTGGCTTGAAAGTCTTAGCAAGTAAAGAAGCTAAGAAAGGCTATTCTAAGGCCTTGGCTAAAGCTTACAAATTGAAAGATGGACTGGATGCATCTGTTTCTGTTGTAAAACAACACGGTGATGATGTTTTACAAGACGCTAAATATTTATACGAACAGGAAAAGAAAGAAGAACAATTAGATAGCCTGACAGGTGAATAATATGTCTTTTAAAGTGCTACACAGAGGATATCAACATATCCGATTATCGTCCTCGTTTTCACTGACCTTGGATATTCAAGATTATCTTCGTTCCTTGGCTAAAGATGAAAAAGGGATCGACTCTATTCAGTTTTATATGGATCAGCAGCACTTTACTCTACGTATGAAAGAAGGCTTCTCTGTATTAGAAAATGCAGAGGCCTTTTTAAAAAAAATTGACAAGGGGAAAGTTTCGGACTTGATGACTCTTCCCATTCGTAGAGAAGAGAGTGCTTATTCAATTGTATCGGGTGCAGCGATTAAGCGTTTGCTGTTTCGAAGTTTTGTACCCTACCCTATTCGTTATATTTGGACTTGTTATCAGGCTTTGGGTTATGTCAAAGAAGCCTATCAAACTTTAGCGCGCAAGGAACTAACCATGGAGGTCTTGGACTGTTCGGCCATTTTGTTGTCCTTGTTTATGAACCAATCCAAGACAGCTAGCAACATCATGTTTATGCTTGATTTGGGTAATCATCTGGATCAGTGGTCTTTAAAAAAAACAGCAACAGATTTGGAACAAAGCCTTCTTGCTAAAGAAAGTGATGTTTTCTTAGTGCGGGGAGACATGGTCATCAGCATCAAGAGTTCTGATGTTCAAGTAGGTGATGTATTAGTTGTCTCCCAAGGTAATGAAATCTTGTTTGACGGCCAAGTGGTTTCAGGATTAGGCATGGTCAATGAGAGTTCCTTGACTGGAGAGAGCTTCCCTGTTGAAAAGAAAGAGGGAGATTCTGTATGTGCGAATACTGTTTTGGAAACAGGAGAGTTAAGAATTCGTGTGACTGATAATCAGATAAACAGTCGTATTTTGCAACTCATCAATCTGATGAAAAAATCTGAAGAGAGTAAGAAGACAAAACAACGTCATTTTATTAGGATGGCAGACAAGGTTGTAAAATATAACTTCTTAGGTGCTGGTTTGACTTATCTGTTAACAGGTTCGTTTTCAAAAGCCATTTCCTTTTTATTGGTGGATTTTTCATGTGCTCTAAAAATATCCACACCTGTAGCCTACCTTACGGCCATAAAGGAAGGTCTAAATCGAGAAATGGTTATTAAAGATGGTGATGTATTAGAAAAATATCTGGAAGTGGATACTTTCTTGTTTGATAAAACGGGTACCATCACGACGAGTTATCCTTTGGTTGAAAAGGTTCTTCCTTTCGGAGATTATACTGAGAAAGATATTTTAAGAATAAGTGCATGTTTGGAGGAACATATCTATCATCCTATTGCCAATGCAATTGTTAAACAAGCTGAAATTGAAGGCATTGAACACGAAGAAATGCATGGCAAGCTTCAGTATGTTGCAAGCAAAGGGATTAAATCGCAAATTGATGGTCAATCGGTTGTCATTGGAAATTATGTACTAATGCAAGACGAACAGGTAAGAATTAGTTCTGAGCAGCTGGCCTTGATTGAGCAATATAAGACTCATTACAATTTATTGTTTTTGGCTTATAAGAAAGAATTAATTGGGATGTTTTGTATCCACACTCCCTTGAGAAGCGAGGCGAAAGTTGCATTGAAAAAGCTAAAGCGCCAAGGGAAAAAACTGATTCTGGCAACTGGTGATACGTTGGCTAGAACAGAAGAGTTGGTTAAAGATCTGCCATTTGACAACGTTTATACTGATTTAAAACCAGATGGTAAGTTTCAGTTGGTTCAGGAATTACAGAAAGCTGGCCGAACTATTTTGATGGTTGGAGACGGGTTAAACGACTCTGCTGCCTTGACGCTTGCAGATATTGGGGTTGTGATGAATGAAAGTGCTGATATTTCTAAGCAGATGAGTGATATTTTATTATTAGATAATCGTTTAGATTTCTTCGAGGAATTGAATTCTTTATCTGAATCGTTGCAGAAATTAATTCAAAGAAATATTCAAGAAACAGTTGTAATAAATGGAAGTTTAATTGGATTTGGGTTGTTAAATTGGTTAAGCCCATCTAATCTTTCGATATTGCACAATCTGACTACTTTAAGAATCGTCCTTCGTAGTCTTTCTATTAAAAGTAGGTAAGAGACCGAGAAGCTGAGGTTATAAAAACTAAAAGGAGTTGTCTCATTTGAGAATAACGGCTCTTTGTCAACTGTAGTGGGTTGGTGGAAAATTATACCCTGGAGAGGACCAAATTGGTTCTCTCCTTTTAAATATTGAAAAAACCATTGGCAGTGGACATACTTTAAGACTATATATTTCTGAAACTAGTTTCACAATACAAATATTGACATGCAATTATTAATTGGTGGATTTTAAGTTGACATCTACAAAGGTTAATGTTAGAATACATTCAAAAATATATTTGAATGAGGTGTTTTATGATTCAAAATATTGTTACTTCAATAATCCTGTATTCTGGGACAGCCGTAGACTTACTTATTATCCTAATGTTATTTTTTGCCAAAAGAAAAAGCAGAAAGGACATCATTAACATCTATTTAGGACAATTTCTAGGCTCTGTTAGTCTAATATTCCTAAGTTTGCTTTTTGCATTTGTCTTAAATTATATTCCTAGTAAAGAGATTTTAGGTTTACTCGGTTTGATTCCAATTTTCCTAGGTCTCAAAGTTTTGCTTTTAGGAGATTCTGATGGAGAAGCTATTGCCAAAGAAGGTTTGCGCAAAGATAATAAAAACCTGATATTTCTAGTCGCTATGATTACTTTTGCAAGTTGTGGTGCTGACAATATTGGTGTCTTTGTTCCATATTTTACTACCTTAAATTTAGCAAATTTGATAGTAGCTTTACTTACCTTTCTAGTCATGATTTATCTCTTGGTTTTTTCTGCCCAAAAATTGGCACAAGTCTCTTCTGTTGGAGAAATTTTGGAAAAATATAGCAGATGGTTTATTGCCGTTGTTTATTTAGGATTGGGGATATATATCCTGATTGAAAATAACAGTTTTGACATACTATGGACTATATTAGGCTAGGAGAAAATATTATGAAAAAAGATAGTATCTGCCAAGTGAATGTTATAAATCAGCAAAGTATTACAACCGCAACGAACTACCTTGAAAAGGAAAAAGTCCAAAAATCACTTCGCATTTTAACAAAATTTACCGATAATAAACAGATAAATATCATCTTCTATCTTCTTGCTGTTGAAGAACTCTGTGTCTGTGATATAGCCTGTTTACTAAATCTCA
Organism: Streptococcus pseudopneumoniae; assembly: GCF_001076775.1. Classification (GTDB taxonomy): domain Bacteria; phylum Bacillota; class Bacilli; order Lactobacillales; family Streptococcaceae; genus Streptococcus; species Streptococcus pseudopneumoniae_G. The sequence goes on along the minus strand of NZ_JVGV01000010.1, from coordinate 10,147 downwards.
GTATGGCATCTACTTCCCACCATCTTCGTAAACTAGCCAATCAAAACATCTTGGGCACTAGAAGAGAGGGGAAAATTATATATTATTTTATAAAAGATGAGGAAATCAGGGATTTTTTTAATCAACTAGGATAACAACTATTTTTACTACTTTTCCATGATTCTAGGGAGCTACTCTATGAAATTTCGGGTCTTCGGAATATATAGTGGAATTACTTTCTTAATAGTTTAAAAACAACTGGTGTTTAAATCGGATTTTCTGGTGGGATGTTAGGATAATCAATAGTATTATATAAAAGTATCAATCACATACGAGTGATACTTTGGGAAAAAATAAAATAGTCCAATTTACTTGACCGTGTACTATGGTACATGGTTTATAATATTCAGGGGGTGAAATAAGATGATTTATCGCATTAGTGAGTTTGCAGATAAATGTGGAGTTAATAAAGAAACGATCAGATATTACGAGCGAAAAAATTTATTACAAGAACCTCACCGAACGGAAGCTGGTTATCGGATATATTCATATGATGACGTTAAGCGTGTTGGGCTTATTAAACGAATACAGGAACTTGGTTTCTCTTTAAGCGAGATTTATAAATTACTTGGTGTTGTAGATAAAGATGAAGTTCGTTGTCAAGATATGTTCGAATTTGTTTCTAAAAAACAAAAGGAAGTGCAAAAACAAATAGAGGATTTAAAACGAATTGAAACTATGTTAGACGACTTAAAACAACGATGTCCAGATGAAAAGCAATTACATTCGTGTCCAATAATAGAAACATTAACATGAGAGATTAATTAACGAAAGGAGCTTTTTTATGAATAAATTTAAGGTAAACATTTCAGGAATGACTTGTACGGGTTGTGAAAAACACGTAGAATCAGCACTTGAAAAGATAGGTGCTAAAAATATTGAGTCTAGTTATCGTCGCGGAGAAGCACTGTTTGAACTACCGTATGATGTAGACATTGATATCGCGAAAACAGCGATTACTGACGCACAATATCAACCGGGCGAAGCAGAAGAAATACAAGTGCAATCGGAAAAAAGGACAGATGTAAGTTTAAATGATGAAGGTAACTATGATTATGATTACATCATCATCGGTTCTGGTGGAGCTGCCTTTTCATCTGCCATTGAAGCCGTTACTTTGAACGCAAAAGTGGCTATGATTGAGCGTGGAACGGTGGGTGGAACTTGCGTTAATGTCGGATGCGTTCCTTCTAAGACCTTATTAAGAGCAGGGGAAATCAATCATCTAGCAAAAAATAATCCATTTGTGGGATTACACACTTCGGCTTCAAATGTTGATTTAGCGCCATTAGTAAAACAAAAGAATGATTTAGTAACCGAGATGCGAAATGAAAAATATGTGAATTTAATTGATGATTATGGTTTTGAATTAATAAAAGGTGAAGCAAAATTCGTAAATGAAAATACAGTTGAAGTAAATGGCAATCAAATCACAGCCAAAAGATTTTTAATAGCTACAGGTGCTTCTTCAACTGCACCTAATATTCCCGGATTAGATGAAGTAGATTATTTAACAAGCACTAGCTTATTGGAATTAAAGAAGGTTCCAAATCGTCTTACCGTAATTGGTTCAGGATATATCGGCATGGAATTAGGACAACTATTTCATAACCTCGGGTCAGAAGTCACTTTGATTCAAAGAAGCGAGCGTCTATTAAAAGAATACGATCCTGAAATTTCAGAAGCCATTACTAAGGCCTTAACAGAACAGGGAATTAATTTAGTAACAGGTGCAACCTATGAACGAGTTGAGCAAGATGGAGACATTAAAAAAGTTCATGTTGAGATAAATGGTAAAAAGCGAATTATTGAAGCAGAACAATTGCTAATTGCCACTGGAAGAAAACCAAATACAGAATCATTAAACTTACATGCAGCAGGCGTTGAAGTTGGTTCCCGTGGTGAAATTGTCATTGATGATTATCTTAAAACGACCAATTCCCGAATTTATTCAGCTGGAGATGTCACTCTCGGTCCCCAATTTGTTTATGTAGCTGCTTATGAAGGTGGACTTGCTGCTCGTAATGCAATCGGAGTACTAAATCAAAAGGTCAATTTAGAAGTGGTTCCAGGCGTTACGTTTACTTCTCCATCGATTGCAACGGTTGGTTTAACGGAGCAACAGGCAAAAGAAAAAGGATATGAAGTGAAAACATCGGTATTGCCGTTGGATGCTGTTCCAAGAGCGCTCGTTAATCGGGAAACAACAGGTGTTTTCAAATTAGTGGCAGACGCGAAAACATTGAAAGTGTTAGGGGCGCATGTAGTGGCAGAAAACGCAGGAGACGTAATTTATGCAGCAACATTAGCTGTGAAATTCGGTTTAACTGTTGGAGATCTGAGAGAAACGATGGCTCCATATCTAACAATGGCAGAAGGATTGAAGCTGGCTGTCCTAACTTTTGATAAAGATGTTTCGAAATTATCTTGCTGTGCAGGCTAAGGGAACTTTTTTACAACTCCCTATTCAAGTGAATCAGCTAATGCTTTAAGGGATTTTCTAAGTGCATTTGTGGTCACAAAAATAATTTAACACTGATGATTTCGACATCAAATCTATAATTGATACCTTAACACTGCAGAGTAATAAAGGATGAATAATATGTCAGACTTATTATCCCTACCAGACATTAAAACAATAGAACCGCCACAAGAAAATGAAACCGATATGATGTTTAAAGTTGAAGCAGTCGGACCACCTGAACGTTGTCCTGAATGTGGTTTTGACAAGTTGTACAAACACAGTTCAAGAAATCAACTAATTATGGATTTGCCCATTCGTTTAAAGCGAGTGGGCTTACAATTGAACCGTAGACGATACAAGTGTCGTGAATGCGGATCTACCTTCTGGGAACGCCTAATATCTGTAGATGAAAAGCGTAGTATGACCAAAAGGCTTTTAAAGTCCATTCAAGAGCAATCCATGTCTAAGACCTTTGTAGAAGTCGCAGAAAGCGTTGGTGTTGACGAGAAAACCATTAGGAACGTTTTTAAGGACTATGTGGCACTCAAAGAACGTGAATACCAGTTTGAAACTCCTAAGTGGCTTGGGATAGACGAGATACATATTATCCGTAGACCTCGGCTTGTATTGACTAATATTGAACGCAGGACTATTTATGACATCAAGCCTAACCGTAACAAGGAAACAGTCATCCAACGTCTTTCAGAAATCAGTGACAGGACTTACATTGAGTACGTCACAATGGATATGTGGAAGCCCTACAAAGACGCAGTGAACACTATCCTTCCACAAGCTAAAGTTGTCGTAGATAAGTTTCATGTAGTTAGAATGGCTAATCAAGCCTTAGATAACGTCAGAAAGTCTTTGAAAGCCCATATGAGCCAAAAAGAAAGACGTACCCTTATGCGTTAAAGGTTTATCCTTCTAAAGCGTAAACACGATCTAAATGAACGTGAATCATTCCTCTTAGATACTTGGTTAGGTAATCTTCCTGCTTTAAAAGAAGCCTATGAACTCAAAGAAGAGTTTTACTGGATATGGGATACTCCTGATCCAGATGAAGGTCATCTTCGTTATAGTCAATGGAGACACCGTTGTATGTCCAGCAACTCTAAAGACGCATATAAAGACCTCGTGAGAGCCGTAGACAACTGGCATGTTGAAATATTCAACTACTTTGATAAAAGGCTCACTAATGCTTATACGGAGTCAATTAACAGCATTATTAGGCAGGTAGAGCGAATGGGTAGAGGTTACTCGTTTGATGCCTTACGAGCCAAAATCCTTTTCAATGAGAAGCTCCATAAAAAGCGTAAGCCACGATTTAATTCAAGTGCTTTCAATAAAGCTATGTTATACGATACTTTCAATTGGTATGAAGTGAATGATCACGACATTACAGACAACTTAGGTGTCGATTTTTCCACACTTATTAAGAATTTGGAGAAGGGTGATTTATAAGCCCTTTTCCACCATAAAATCCGAATACCCGAAATTTTTTGATGAAAATTACTCACAAGAAATAATATATAGAACTGTTTAAATATCTTCAGGATAGAAAAAGAAATTGTCCAGGCACGAAGAAACTGTATATTTGTTGCTAAACTGTACATCATCTTTATGATACAGTATTTCGTATTTCTCAACTACATAAGCTCCGAAAACTAAAATGTGATAACCCTTTGATAACCTCTCGATTTTCAAAAGGATTATATATGTAAATATTGAGGATTTATCTCTTAAAATTACTTGATTTTAGTGATAATTTACCATAAATATCATAATGTAGAAAAAACCAGGTCTTAAGAAAGCTCGTAAAGCATCACAATTTAGTAAACGTTAATTCGAAAGAATTACTATACTTACAAAGAGCACCTTTCGGGGTGTTCTTTTTTGTACTTTCTTGATAAATTGGTGCAATTGACACAGTTGTGGTGACTTTAGTCGCTTACAAATGTGGCTGCAACCTGACGAGGTCAGTTGCCTCAAAACGTTAATCAATACGATTATATCAATATTTCAAAGAGTCTGGGACAAAAGTCTAACCTTAAATATAAAAAGCGAACAAAACGAGGTATCTGACACTCAGAATTTTGTCTTGTTCGCTTTTTTTGTCTAATCTATCGATTTTTAAAACTTATAATAAAGAATTCCTGAAATAAAAATCTTTTTGTCCCAAACTCTTTTTTGTCGATTTTTAAGCTCGAATAGCTTTGTGATAACCTTCTGATAACCTCTGAAAGTTTAGTTCCTTTAACAGAAGAGTTGGAACAAGTCGGAAAGAATATCAATTCTATAGCCCGTCTTGCAACTGTAGTTGGGAGAATAAGCTATGAGAATAAAATGGATATGTCTATTTTGATGCAAAAAATAGTTGATGTGATGGAGGAAAAAGATGTTTATTTTCAAAAGTAATATGGACAAGGATTTTGATCAGATATGCGAATACATACTGAAATTAAAGCGAGCAGAATTATTTCTTCATGGAATTAAACAACAAGATAAAACGAAGGCTCGTTTGTATCATGCGATGCTGGAATACTACGATGCTACTCATAAAAAAGAAAGACATATGAGGATTTTAAAATAAGGAAACGCGGTTAAATTGAACTGCACCCTAAAAGTTAGACAGAAAAAATCTAACTTTTGGGCTTATTTGAATTTTGGGGAATCCCCAAACCCCGAGTTGTTAATTTGAATGCCATAACAACAAGCCAATAATTGATTTTAATAAATTGTACTCGTGGTGCTATTTACTTTCAAAATACAATAAAAAGCTCAAAAGTACTAAACTGTAAGTGTCGAAACAAACAGGAGATTAGCCCCAATGAGCGACTTACAATATACAGGTAAATCTCATCACTTGCAATGGACTTTGAAACAATTATCAAAATTTGTCTTCAGCTATATAGTGAACAATGTCCCGAATCTTACAAACATCGTAACAATATCAGCTTGTCTAAGGTTTCAGATCAGTCTCTATTAGTTTTGCTTATTTTACAGACTGAACTAGGCATTAAATCACAACGTCATTTCTATCGGATATGCCAACTCTTTCCCTGTGGGTGTCTCCCTGAAAGAAGTCGATTTAATCGACGGTTAAGACAGCTGATTTGGTTAGTTTAAATCATTCGGCAAGCCATGAATACTCAACTTTCTCAAAATAGCATTGTCATCATCGATAGTTTTCCATTATCACTTTGTCAACCTATTCGTAATCATTGAGCATGTATTTTCCATGAACTAGGCGACATTGGATACAATTCCTCTAAGTACCGTTGGTTCTGAGGATTCAAAGTACATCTGTTGGTCACTCTATCAGGCTATATTCTGAATAACGTTGTGACACTTGTCTTAGCACATGACATTGATATTTTCATTGCGTATCTAGGATGTCCTAGTCAACGAGGTCTCAATGAACATTCTAATGGCTTATTAAGACGAAATAGACTACCGAAACAAATGGATTTTACTAATATTTCTCAAAATTATTTATCAGCTAAACTGATAAAAGAAATAGAATTCCTAAAAAGTCTTTGAATTATCAAATACCATACCAAGTTTTTCTGAGTTACATGAAAAATCTAACTTAATTTGACAATCTAGGTTCTGAATATTTCATAAAGTATTAAATAGATAAATAGTATAGAATTTTTCAAGAATTATGCTAAGCGGTATACGTAAAAAGGTGTTTCTTTAGAGGAGAGATTTGGGAGTGGGGACCTAGTTTACATTTTATAAATTTAATGTATTCATAGTGGGTTTGAGTAATGTTAAGTTATACTTAAAAATATATTTAATTAATACTTTGTGACTCTGCTTCGGTATCAATACTAGAACCTCTACAGAATTATAGTGGAATGAAATAAAATATGAATAAACTGATTGGGAAATTCAAATAAATTTCTAGCAATATTTTAGAAGTTGCAGTTTACCACTCTAGATTCAATCCATTAAAATAAAATATGGAAGAAAAGGGTAGAGTAATTTTGAATAATTTGATATAATGAACTGTATTAATTAATGCTTTATTAAGGGGTTTATGTTATGTTATTTAATCGTAAAGGAATAAATCAAAAGAATTGGAGAATGGTAAAAAAAGGGAAGCATTTTCTTTTTGGCTGTACTCTTTTTTTAGCAACTGGTGCAATAGGATTGCAACAAACACAAGTTGTCAGAGCAGATGAAGTGGCATCTTCAGTTGTTACATCAATGAACTCGGCAGAAGATGGAGATGATAGGGATAAAGGTAAAACATCTAAAGAGGAAATAATTAAGCAGGAAGATAATGAGATTAATTTGGGAGTCACTTCTCCATTATCAAAAAAATCTGATGAGCTCGATAAAAAAGAGGATGTAGCTAAAACAGAGGTTAATAAACAATCTTTAATCGAATTAATAGAAAAAATTAAGAATATAGACTTAAGCAAAAAAACTATAGATTCAGTAGAGAAATTGAATCTTTCTTTGTCGCGCGCACAACAACTGATGGAAAGTCCGACAGTAAGTCAAGAAGAGGTAGATAAAGAAGAGAAAGCTCTTAAAGAATCTTTTGAAAAATTAGAGGATAAACCTGAAAAAGAAAAAGCCTCAGAGTCTAGAGAAAAAACTGAGCCTCAAAAAGAAGAGAAATCAGATTTAAGCAAAGAAAAAATAACAAAAGTAACAGAAACTGTAAATGAAATTCACAGTTTAGCTAATCAAATAAATTATGAGTTCAGCGATGCTGAGAAAGAATTAGTTAAAACAGCTGAAAAACGTTCTGAGGATAGTAACAGGGAGGGCGAGGTAGAGTCGCTCCTTAAAGAAGTCACACGTCTTCGAAATAAAGTAGCCAATCGCATGACAAGAGCTCATTCTGGTAAACGTGATCCTAGAAATGGCCAACCTATTAATGGGAATGGTGAGAGTAGATTTAGGGCGGTATACTTTTTACCTACGCAAAATCAGCATGGAAGAGGAGAAGCTGGGTTAGTTAATGAAACTAGAACTGATTTGACGTATTATAATTCTGATGAGATATACTCATTTATGAGAGTGTTAGGTCAAAGAGGCCCAGGAGAACCTTTATATAAGTATGAATATGGAGAAAATAGAGGTAAGGAAGATAAATCACCATATTATTTAAAAACTGTAGGTGTTATTAGTGGTTTAGATAAGCTTAAAGGTATAACATTGAGAGTTGCTTATAAAAATCCTCGTACTGGAAAGGAAGACTTTCAGGATATCACATCTGGTGTATGGCCTGTTAATAATCCAGAAGTTAAAGCGGTTATAAGAGGTTGGCTTGGGCGTTATGATAAAACGGGAGAAGCTGTTGAACCGGGTGATTATAGAGTAACTATTGCGGCAGGAAGAAAGAACCCGGAAAATAGTATTACTTATACATTTCATGTAAAAGCTCAAAGTGAGCGTAATACGGTTAATGATTTGGCAACACCAACTTATGTAGATGATGTCCACCATTTAACGGAAAAAGAAAAAACAGCTTTAATTAAAAAGTTTGAGGCTGCACACCCAGGAGTAGTCAATAGAGCAGTTCACATTGACTATGATCATGCTGAAGTTTCAGCTGATGGTGCAACAATGACGATTCACTTTAAAGATGGATTTGCACCTAAAACAATCCAAACAAATGCACAGAATGATGCTATAGCAAAACATCAAAGTATTACGGCATTATACGGTGACCCACACGATTTTTACAAAAATCCTAGAAATCTTGTGAAGTCAAAAACAGAAAATGAACTTCCATCTACTGTTGATGTGCAATGGAAAACACCATTTAATTTACAACAACCGGGAACACGAAATGCTGTTGTTACAGTAACTTATCAAAATGGAGCCGTTAAAGATGTATCGACACCATATACAGTGCTAGATTTTGTAGGAAAACAAGACAAACGTATTAATCAACATCAAAGTGGTGAACTTGGTGATGCTAGAAGTTATATCACTTTATCAAATGGAACAGCACCTGCGACCGATCTGACGATTCGTTGGAAAGGTGGATCTACTGTAGATACTTCAAGACCAACGGTTCATCATAAACAAATTGAAATTCTTCGTGGAAATACGACGATGAAAACAGTCGATATTCCTGTTGAGATTGTTGATAATATTAGACCGACAGTAGAAATTCCGTATGATAATCCTGGTAATCAAGAAATTTATGTATATTCACATGAAAATAATAATATTACTTTAAAAGCAAAAGATAATAATGGAAAGGTTTCTAAAGTTTACTTAGCATTTGCAGCAGATAATAGACAGGGACTAGGACAAGAAGATAATAGCTATTTAGGTGGAGGAAGCCCAGATGGCTTATATCTAACAGCAACTAAGATTAAATCTGAAACTACAGGTTCAGATGCACAACCAGCAACAATTACGGTGAGTGGGAATATTAATAATCAACCATTTGCCGGTGAAAAATCAATCACGCGTTATTTATACACCGAAGATCCCGCTGGAAATACGAACTATGAACATGTAGGTCATGCGAATGATAATGGAGCACCAGGACGTATTCGTTTTGTATGGAAACCACAAACTTTCAAATATACAGCAACTCCAAATTCTCAAACACAAACAGTTAGCTATAAAGATGAACCAAGCGCAGAAGCAAGTATCAATAAAACAGGGTTACCATCAGGGACAACCTATGCTTGGAAAACAAAACCAGATACATCAAGCCCTGGTAATAAATCAGGGGTAGTAGAAGTCACTTATCCTGATACTTCAAAAGATACTGTGAATGTAACTGTAAGTGTTCGTAAGTTGAGTGATGAATATGCTCCTACAGGAAATAAAATCGTTAGAAATCAAAATGTTCCGGTTACAAATAATGACTTAAAAGCAGCAGTTGCTATTAGTAATAACGGTAATAGTAAGGTGAAATCCGTTACTGCTGGAACGATTAGTACAGCAAATGCAGGAACTCAAACGATTAAAGCGACTGTTACTTATTTAGATAATACGACAGATCCAGTTGACATACCTTTAGAAGTAAAAGACATAACAGCTCCAACGATCACAACACCAAGTGATAGACAAAATTGGGATTTAATTGCATTGGATAGAACATTACCTTCTATAAAAGTTGCAGCTACTGATAATACAGGAGGAACTGGTGTTAAATCAACAACGGTAACGGGCTTACCAGATTTCTTAGTATATGACAATGCGACTAAGACAATTAAATTTAAAAATGGAGTTCAAGAAGTAACAAAATTACCTGTTGGACAAGATAGTAAAACTTATACTGCAACTATTCAAGTAACAGATAATGCAGACAATCCTAGTCAAAGACAATTTACGATTACCGTCAAATCAATGACAACGAAATATACTGCAACTCCTAATGTGCAAAAACAAACGGTGAGTTATGATGTAAAACCAGATGCAGGAACAAGTGTTAATAAAAATGGATTACCAGCAGGAACAACCTATACATGGGCAACAACTCCAAGTACAACAACAGGACCTGGAGATAAAGCAGGTAGCGTAACTGTAACATATCCTGATGACTCAAAAGATACCGTGAATGTAACTGTAAATGTTCGTGCACAAAAAGATGAATACAAACCAGAACCAACAGTCCAAACAGTGGACAATGGAGCAGTACCAGAAGCAAGAAACAGC
>NZ_JVGV01000009.1:0-22232 GCF_001076775.1 Streptococcus pseudopneumoniae | reverse complement strand
CTAACTTTTGGGGTGTTTTTATTATGAAATTAACTTATGATGATAAAGTTCAGATCTATGAACTTAGAAAACAAGGATATAGCTTAGAGAAGCTTTCAAATAAATTTGGGATAAACAATTCTAATATTAGGTACATGATTAAATTGATTGATCGTTATGGAATAGAGTTCGTCAAAAAAGAAAAAAATCGTTACTATTCTCCTGAATTAAAACAAGAAATGATTGATAAAGTCCTACATGAAAACTGGTCTCAAGATAGAGTTTCTCTCGAATATGCTCTCCCAAATCGTGGTATGCTTCCAAATTGGATGGCACAATACAAGAAAAACGGGTATACTATTGTTGAGAAAACAAGAGGGAGAGTACCTAAAATGGGACGTAAACCAAAGAAGAAACCCGAAGAGATGACAGAGTTAGAACGACTTCAAGCAGAAAACGAGTATCTGAGAGCGGAGAATGCTGTCCTAAAAAAGTTGAGAGAACTCCGCTTGAAGGAGGAAAAAGAGAAAGAAGAAAGACAGAAATTGTTCAAGAATTAATCACTGATTTTTCGTTAGATATTCTTCTAAAAACCATTAAACTCGCTCGTTCGACCTACTACTATCATTTGAAACAGCTAGACAAACCAGATAAGGATCAAAAGCTTAAAGCTGAAATTCAAGCTATTTTTACCGAACAAAAAGGAAATTACGGCTATCGTCGAATCCATTTAGAATTAAGAAATCGTGGTTATGTGGTCAATCATAAAAGAGTTCAACGCTTGATGAAAGTGCTCAATTTACAAGCTAGAATCCGCAAGAAACGCAAGTATTCTTCTCATAAAGGAGATGTTGGCAAGAAAGCAGACAACCTTATTCAACGCCAATTTGAAGCAGCTAAACCAATGGAAAAGTGTTATACGGACGTGACAGAATTTGCCATTCCAGCAAGCGCTCAAAAGCTTTACTTATCACCAGTTTTAGATGGCTTTAATAGCGAAATTATCGCCTATAATCTTTCAACTTCACCCAACTTAGAACAAGTAAAAACAATGTTGGAACAAGCATTCACAGAGAAGCGCTACGAGAATACGATTCTCCATAGTGACCAAGGCTGGCAATATCAACACGATTCTTATCATCAGTTTCTAGAGGGTAAGGGAATTCAAGCATCCATGTCACGTAAAGGTAACAGCCCAGACAACGGCATGATGGAATCTTTCTTTGGTATTCTGAAATCGGAGATGTTTTATGGTTATGAGAAGTCATTTGAGTCGCTCAACCAATTGGAACAAGCCATTGTAGACTATATTGATTACTACAACAATAAACGAATTAAGGTAAAACTAAAAGGACTCAGTCCTGTGCAATACAGAACTAAATCCTTCGGATAAATTAATTGTCTAACTTTTTGGGGTCAGTACAAATTCCTTGCTTTTTAACTCAATATCAAACTGGCTACAATAGGGCTGACAAAGACATAGAGAATACCGGTGACACCGATAGCCAAGCCACCCATGGCTCCTGCTACAGAACCATATCGAAAGGCAGTTCCTGTTCCAACTGCGTGGCCTGTTCCTCCAAGGGAAAGTCCGACTGCTACTGGGTCGTCAATTTTCAACCACTTCAAAAGGGTTGGTCCAATCACACTGGTTAAAATCCCAGTCGCCACTACAACAACCAAGGTCACGGTCGTCAAGCCTTGTAATTTTTCTGTGATCCCCACTGCCATGGCGGTTGTCACTGACTTGGGAAAGAGAGAAATGGCTAGGAAAAAGTCCATGCCAAAGATTTTAGCTACAAGGGCTGTGAAAGAGGTATTGACCACTACCGCTAGCAGACTACCAAAGAGAATACTGCGAGCATGGTGCTTCATCAAGTGAAAACTCTTGTAAAGCGGAATCCCTAGAGCCACGGTCGATGGGACAATCAAATTATTCAGATAAACCCCACCTTGGTAGTAATCTTGGTAAGAAATCCCCGTCACCTTTAGAAAGATGATAATAAAAACAGCTGACAAAAGCAAGGGCGTTGTCAATGGATGGGGAAAACGTCTGTAAATCAGCATTCCCACTAGATAGGCTAAGATAGACAGGGCCAGCCCAAACAGGGGATTGGAAACAAATTCACTCATTTAGCATCTCCTTTCTCATAATCTCCCTCAAACCGTCGTTTGATAAACTGAACCACCAAGGCTATGAGGATAATATTGATGACTGCTGCAAAAAAGACAATCAAAACAATTGGCAAAAGATAGGGAGCAATCACATCAAACTTCTCCATGATTCCCACTGCTGGCGGTAAAAAGAGAATGGTCATATTGGCCAGCAAGAAATTCCCCACCATGTTGACATGCCTAGTTCTCAGCCACTTGAATTGTAGGGCTAGAAAAAGAATAATCAAACCGATAATACTGCCTGGGATGGGCAAATGAAAGAAACTAGAGATTCCCTCTCCGATTAGAGAAATCACAAAGAGAATCATTAATTGAACATATAATTTCATCCTAAACTCCACGAAATAGACTTCTTGCATACCAGTTTACTCTTTTTTCAGAAAATTTCAAGGAAATGCACAAGAGTTGATGAAAGTTTGAGAAGAAAGGGGATACAAACAATTCTTGACTTGTGAAAACAGGCATGATTTAGGATAAAAGATGCCAGCGTCTTTCTTGCCAGCTCTTTTGAAAAGTAGTATAATTATTGCATGCGCAATCATCTTGTAATGTGGAGACTGTCCGTTAATGGACATTCTTCTATTTACAACTCTAAAAAGAAAGGAGATACTATGACCTATTTGGAAAAATGGTTTGACTTCAATCGTCGTCAGAAAGAAATTGAAAGTCTCTTGGAAGAGACTATTGCCCAGCAGAGCGAGCAAAGTCTGACCTTGAAAGAATTCTACCTGCTCTACTATCTGGACTTGGCTCAAGAAAAATCTCTACGCCAGATTGACCTGCCAGACAAACTTCATCTGAGTCCGAGCGCTGTTTCTCGGATGGTGGCTCGCTTGGAAGCTAAAAATTGCGGTCTGCTTAGTCGCAGGTGTTGTGATCAAGATAGACGCTCTAGTTTTATCTGCCTGACAAGTGATGGGCAAAAGACACTGGCCTCTCTACAGAAAGCTGTCGAAGCAAGCTTGGAAACTAGTTTGGATTTCTTGATTTAAGATGATTTTAGAAAAAAGTTGCGTGCGCAATCATTTTTCTTGACATTCTCTTTTACAAGGAGTAAAATAAAATCATCATTAAACAAAGGAGTTTTAAATATGATTGAAATTACCTATCTAGATGCCAGCAAGAACGAAAGAACTGTAACCTTCGATTCTTATGAAGACTTTGATCGTTCACAACAAGCTTGCCTTATCGGCGTCGCAGACTACTACCCTGTCCAAAAATTAACTTACAACGGTCATGATTTGGACTATCATGGAACTTATGGAGATATCTTCTTCTATCTCAAGAAACAAGATTTAAGCCAATATAACTAAAAAAAGGAGAAATACAATGGCAAAAGCAATTACAGATGCAACATTTGAACAAGAAACAAAAGACGGTTTGGTCTTGGTAGACTTTTGGGCAACTTGGTGTGGTCCATGTCGTATGCAAGGTCCGATCTTGGATAAATTGTCTGAAGAACTTTCAGAAGATGTTTTGAAAATCGTTAAAATGGATGTTGATGAAAATCCAAACACAGCTCGTGCCTTTGGAATCATGTCCATTCCAACCCTTCTCTTCAAAAAAGACGGCCAAGTTGTCAAACAAGTTGCTGGTGTACACACAGCAGAACAAATCAAGGCCATCGTTGCTGAATTGAGCTAATCATACTAGAGACCAAGCACTTGCTTTGGTCTCTTTTTTCTTGCCCTTTGCCATTTTTCAAAAAATATGCTAGACTATAGGTAGAATATTACGATGTTTGGGACACGCCATCGCTAAAAAAAACCTCGATTTGGTATTTTTTAGCTCCCTCATGGGAGCTTTTTGCGTGCTCTAAACATTTCCCATTTTGGAAGGAGTACTATGAAACGTCAATCAGCCTTGGTCGTCTTTAGTGGCGGTCAAGATTCTACAACCTGCCTCTTTTGGGCTAAAGAACACTATGAAACGGTCGAAGCCGTTACCTTTGCCTACGGCCAACGCCATCATCTCGAAATTCAAGTTGCTAGAGAAATCGCCAAGGAACAGGGGATTCGTCATCATATCCTAGATATGTCTCTGCTGGGCCAAATCACTGAAAACGCCTTGACTTCTGATCTAGAGATTGAGCAAAAAGAGGGAGAGGTTCCCAATACCTTCGTTGACGGTCGCAACCACCTCTTTCTGTCCTTTGCGGCAGTTCTTGCCAAGCAACGAGGTATTAAAGATATCGTGACAGGTGTCTGCGAGACAGACTTCTCAGGCTACCCCGATTGTCGAGATGTCTTTGTCAAATCCCTTAATGTTACCCTCAACCTTGCTATGGATTACGACTTTGTTATCCAAACACCTCTCATGTGGCTAGACAAGGCTGAAACTTGGGGATTAGCCGACCAACTCGGTGCCTTTGACTATGTTCGTGAAAAGACCTTGACCTGCTACAACGGGATTATTGGAAGTGGTTGTGGAGATTGCCCAGCCTGCCACCTACGTCAACATGGTCTAGATGTTTATCTCTCACAGAAAGGAGAGGACTAATGTTTTTTGCACCCAAAGAAATCAAACAGGAAACTGGGGAGTCTCTTGTCTACAATCCTTACAGAACCTTGGTATCAAAAGAATTTACCTTTGATGCTGCCCATCACCTCTTTCACTATGAGGGAAAATGCAAGTCCCTGCACGGCCACACCTATCATCTGCAGATTGCTGTCAGTGGATTTTTAGATGAACGGGGCATGACCTACGATTTCGGAGACATCAAAGCGATCTACAAGAACTACTTAGAGCCCCACTTGGACCATCGTTATCTCAATGAGACTCTGCCTTATATGAACACGACTGCTGAAAATATGGTTTACTGGATTTTCCAAACCATGAGTCAAGAGTTGCCAGACGAACGTGGTCTCCGTTTGGAATATGTTCGCCTCTACGAAACTCCGACTGCCTTTGCGGAGTTTAGACGGGAGTGGTTAGATGACTAGGGAACGTGTCCTCAAACTACCAGTTCTAGAAATTTTTGGCCCAACCTTTCAAGGTGAAGGCCGTGCTATTGGGCAGAAAACCATGTTTGTCCGCACTGCAGGTTGCGACTACCACTGCGACTGGTGCGACTCTGCCTTTACATGGGATGGCTCTGAAAAACCAACTCGTATGACTGCTGACGAAGTCATTGCTGCCTTGGATAAATTGGGGAACTACGACTATGTCACCCTGTCTGGGGGAAATCCTGCTATCCTAGCAGCCAACATGGCCGAATTGGTCACCAAGCTCAAGGAACGCGGTGTTACTCTGGCTGTTGAAACTCAAGGCTCTCGCTGGCAAAATTGGTTAAAAAACATCGACCAGGTTACTCTCAGTCCCAAACCTCCTTCATCCAAGATGGAAGTCAACTTTGAGACCCTGGACTTTATCGTTTCCCAACTGGATCCAGACAAGGTCACCTTTAAAATCCCTGTCTTTGACGATGCAGATTTGGCCTTTGCCAGAGGCATACAAGAACGCTACCAACCAGATGTCCTCTTCTTATCGGCTGGAAATCCTGAGCCCAAGGCCACAGGTAATATTGTCCAAGACCAATTGGATCGTCTCAAAGAACTCTGGGAACGCATCGCTGCCGACGATAGCTGGGGCAATGTCCGCGTCCTTCCTCAACTGCATACCCTCCTCTACGATAATCAACGTGGTGTTTAAGATTAGAAAGAAAAAATCATGTCACAACAAGAAGAAATGAAAAACCTCAGCCTACTGGGCAACAAAGAAACCAACTACATCTTTGACTATCAACCAGATGTCCTCGAATCTTTTGACAATCGTCATGTGGAAAATGACTATTTCATCAAATTTAACTGTCCTGAATTTACCTCACTGTGTCCAATCACTGCTCAACCAGACTTTGCGACCATTTATATTTCCTACATTCCTGACAAGCTCTGTGTTGAGTCAAAATCCCTCAAACTCTACCTCTTTAGCTACCGAAACCACGGAGATTTCCACGAAAACTGTATCAACACCATCGGGAAAGACTTGGTCAACTTGCTAGACCCTCGCTATTTAGAAGTCTGGGGAAAATTCACTCCGCGCGGTGGCATCTCAATTGATCCCTACTACAACTACGGTAAGCCTGGAACTAAGTATGAAGGATTGGCAGAACAACGCCTCTTCCAACACGACCTCTATCCAGAGAAAATTGACAACCGTTAATACTCTTCGAAAATCAAATTCAAACCGCGTCAACGTCGCCTTGCCGTACTCAAGTACAGCCTGCGGCTAGTTTCCTAGTTTGCCCTTTGATTTTCATTGAGTATAAACAGATAAGAAAAAGCCCTGTTCCTCAAATCGAGGAGCAAGGCTTTTTGAGTTTCAATTATTCTTCTGTTCCAAGGAAGTTTTTAGCAACAAGGGCTGCAAGAATCCCACCAACGATTGGCGCAAGGATGAAAATCCAAACTTGTTGAAGAGCTGCGCCACCTACCAAAACAGCTGGTGCCAAGCTACGAGCTGGGTTTACTGAAAGTCCAGTAATGTTCAATCCCACAAGAATCATCGCCATCAAGGACAAACCGATTACCAAACCAGCAATAGCACCATTTCCCTTGCTTTCTGAAGTCACAGTCATGATAACCAAAACAAACAAGAAAGTTGCGATAACTTCAAACAAGAAACCACTAAAGACAGTGACACCGTTTGCCAAGGCATTTTCACCAAGACTAGCAGTTGACATACCTGAGTTAGACAAGAGGAAGAATACCGCAGCTGACGCAAGAAAAGCTCCAACTACTTGTCCAAGGATGTAGTTTACAAGCTCTGAAGATGACAAACGTTTGTTTACAAACATAGCAATCGAAACAGCTGGGTTCAAGTGAGCACCTGAAACATTTCCGATTGAGTAGGCTGCAACTACGATTGCCAGACCAAAGGCAAAGGCGATTCCAAGGTGACCTAGGCCATCAAGACCATTTCCAAAAACAACAGCTCCTGTTCCGACGAACACAAGCATGAACGTACCGATTAACTCAGCGACAAATTTTTTCATTTTCTTTCTCCTTTTTTCAAAAACTAGATACTAGTCTATAAAAAGAGGGAAAGGGTTTCAAGAGAATTGATTGGAAATTTTCAGGATAAAATTCTATAAAAACGGTAGTGTTTATTTGAAACATTTTTTCTAAAGGTATATACTATCAATATAGTTCTAATAAGTTTTTTATTCCCTAATTTGAACTAATTTTTACAACTTTGCTGTTCTTTTATGAACGTTTGAATGGTATCGTGGATACCAAGGAGGAATCATATGTCTAAAGTTGCTATTGTCACAGGTGCAGGTCAAGGAATCGGTTTTGCAATCGCAAAACGATTGGTTCAAGATGGCTTTAAGGTAGGAGTATTAGACTACAATCCCGAAACAGCTGAAAAAGCTGTTGCCGAATTATCAGCTGAAAATGCCTTTGCTGTCGTAGCTGATGTTTCGAAACAGGCAGAAGTTGCCCAAGCATTTCAAAAAGTTGTTGACCATTTTGGTGATTTGAATGTTGTCGTAAATAACGCTGGTGTTGCTCCAACTACTCCTCTTGATACAATTACTGAGGAACAATTTACACGCACTTTCGGTATCAACGTCGGTGGTGTCATTTGGGGTTCACAAGCTGCACAAGCGCAATTTAAAGCACTTGGCCATGGAGGTAAAATTATCAACGCAACCTCTCAAGCCGGTGTAGTGGGCAATCCAAATCTAACTGTTTATGGTGGAACAAAATTTGCTGTTCGCGGAATCACGCAAACATTAGCACGTGATTTAGCAGACTCAGGCATAACTGTTAACGCCTACGCACCAGGTATTGTGAAAACACCAATGATGTACGATATCGCTCATGAAGTCGGTAAAAATGCAGGAAAAGATGACGAATGGGGTATGCAGACATTTGCAAAAGATATTACTCTAAAACGTCTATCTGAACCAGAAGATGTGGCTGCAGCCGTCAGCTTCCTTGCAGGACCAGATTCAAACTACATTACAGGACAAACCATTATCGTTGATGGTGGTATGCAATTCCATTAAGATACAGGAAAAGAGGTTGGAAAATGATTCAACCTCTTTTATTAGTCTTCATTATTAGTTAGGAGGATACAATAGAAACTCTTTCAAAAAGTAATATTAGCTTATCCCTAGTTTTGAAAAGACTGGATAGCTTCTTTCAAGTCATCTTGTAAACTATTTCTC
Organism: Streptococcus pseudopneumoniae; assembly: GCF_001076775.1. Lineage (GTDB taxonomy): Bacteria > Bacillota > Bacilli > Lactobacillales > Streptococcaceae > Streptococcus > Streptococcus pseudopneumoniae_G. The sequence goes on along the minus strand of NZ_JVGV01000009.1, from coordinate 13,903 downwards.
TGGTCAAGTTGGACATAGACTTCCAACAGACAGGATCTGAAGTTGGAAAATTTATAAAAATCTTCCCTTTCTTCTATCGGAAAGTCAACAGCTTTTATCCAAGAAGCTACTTGCTCTTGCTCCAACTTCCCTTGTAAAATAGGTTCATAGATCACTCTTGCTAAACGCCAATCCTCATCATCTGTAAAACGAATGGAAATTCTTTTAAATAGTTGGCCAAGTATCTCAAATACTTCATGAATTCTGTTTTTAGGAAAGTCTGGATGACAAACCACCTCTGTCAGTAAATCGGCTCCATGTGCAAAAGCATGAACCCAACCATACTGACTTGAAAAACCCGTTGTATCCTTTTCTTTTGAAAGATAGTACAAACCTTGATTTAAAAGGACATTGCGAATTTCTGCTTTTAATCCCTGATAAAAAACCGATTGCTGGTTGGCGTCCGCCGACAAGAGATTTGCATAAATAAGCGCCCTAAAAGAACGTTCGAGTGTTGGCAGGCCTATCTTATCAATCTCTTTGTCTAGTCCTCCATCAGCTGAGACCACATCAGCAATGAAATGAAATTGTTCCTGTGTAAATAGCTCTTCCTGAATCCCTCTAGCAAAGCTTGTAAAAACAAGGTCATCACGAATTTCTGGAGAAGGATCTCCCAAATGATCAAGCAACCACTGGATTTCTTCATCATGATAACTTGGTTTTTCTTCTGCTATTTTTCTAAGTAACTCTTGATACATGATCAATACCTCTAGATTTCTAACAACTGTTCAAAAAACTGTCCTTAGGTGACTTAATATTGAATTCTCAATTAAACAAAATCTGATATATAATGAAGTAAATAACTATCAATACCAACTCTAGAGCAAGTTCAAATTTAACATCACGACCTTCAACGGCGTTTTTGAAAATAGCTACAGCTAAGCCAAATATAATGACGCTTAACAATCCAGATATCATCAGCATAAGAATCACCTACTTTTCTATTCCCCCTACTCTCCCAACTGGGCACTGTAGGCGATAATCTGGTCAACTGTGTCAGACAAGAATTGGATTGTATCACGGAGTGGTTTATCTGTTGAGATATCAGCACCGATAATCATGGCTGACTCAAGCGGTGTCTTGCTGCCACCTGATTTGAGGAGGTTGAGCCAGTCTTCAGCTCCAGTTTCTGAATGTTTCAGATGAAGGTAACCAGCAGTCGAGATGACAAGTCCTGCTGAGTAAGTATAGCTATATAAGCCCATGTAGTAGTGAGCTTGGCGCATCCAAGTGAGTGCTGCATCGTCATCAATTTCAATGGCATTACCCCAGAAATCCGTCAAAACTTCCTTCATAATGCTGTTGAGTTTACTTGCTCCAAAGGTCTCTCCTTCTTCAATCAATGTATACACCTTACGCTGGAAGGCTGCTTCCAAGAGGTGGGTAATGAAATTATGGAAGTAGGTATCTGTCAAGCGGTGGGCAAGAGCGAAGCGTTTTTGACGCGGATCGTCAGACTGGTGTTCCAAGTAATCACTTAAAAGCAATTCATTGAAGGTTGACGGCGCTTCGACATAGTAAGTAGACATGTGGGCGTTGAAGTAACTTTGGTGATTGTCTGAAAAGATGAATTGACCAGAATGCCCAATTTCATGAATCAGGGTATAGACATCGCTCAAACGACCTGTCCAACTCATGAGGACATAAGGGTGCACGCGATATGGATCCGCCGCATAACCACCAGAATCCTTACCACTATTGGCAGCAAAGTCCACCCAGCGCTCTTCTTGATAGCGAGCAACTTCCTGACAATATTCTTGCCCCAAAGGCTCTACCGACTTCATGACCAAATCATAGGCGTCGTCAATAGTCACTTCAGGATTAAGGGCGCTGTCCAAGTCCAATTTCCAGTCTGCAAAGGTCATCTTTTCAAGACCATTCACCTTGGCAACATGCTTGAGGTATCTCTGAGCAACCGGCGCAAAATCCTTCATGATGAGGTCAATCTGGCGGTCAAACATGGCACGGTCCACTTCTTGTTCAGCCAGAAGATAATCAAAGACGGAGTCGTAACCCTTCATATCTGCCAATAGTTTTTCAGACTTAACCTGAGCTAGATAGGCTGCAGCAGCCGTATTTTGGTGCTTACGAAGACCTTCTGAGAAGGAACGGAAAGATTTCTCACGAACCTCAGCATCCTCATGATTTTGGTAGAAATTTTCATAGGTCACAAAGCTGTTTTTGTAGGTCTTGCCATGAGCTTCAAAGTCAGCCATTTCGAAATCCCCAGCTCGCATCTTAGTGTAAATATCCTGTGGACTGTAGAAAACTTCACCGAGATTGGTCAAGGCCTTCTCCACATCAGCCCCTAAATAGTGGGCTTTTTTGATTTTGGCATGACGAATAGCTGCCGTCAAGTGAGGCAATTTACCCAAACGGTCCAAGACTTCCTCATCAGCTTCCACCAAGGCATCGTCAAAGAAGGTCAAGGCTACGCTGGCATCTGTTTCAAATTCCATCCCAGCTTGGGCAATATTGGCAAATTCGTCATTGCTATAGTCTGTCGTCTGAGGCATAAATCCATAGTTTCCAATATGGCTCATCTGAATGTAGATTTGTTCCAATTCCGCAAAGGCCTTCTCGAAATCCTCAAAAGTGTGAAGATTGTCCTTGTAATCACGTCTAAACTGGTTGATGTCTTCGCGAGACTTCTCGATTGCACGCAAGAAATCCTCACGGTCTTGGTATAGGGCTGTTAAATCCCAAAGTTCCTTTTCTGGAAATTCTGAACGGTGTTTTTGTTCCATCTTCTTCCTCTTATTTCTCTAATTCTAATAAAACACTAAGGGCTGATAAAGCGTAAAGTGGTGCTGTTTCTGCTCGCAAAATACGAGGACCAAGACCTGCCAAGACTGCTCCCTTAGCTTCAAAACTTTCGATTTCTGCAGGTGACAGACCACCTTCTGGTCCAAAGATAAAGAGCAGTTTGGCTCCTTTTTCAAGACCAGAGACCGCTTGTAAGAGCGCAGCGGCTTCACCTTCTTTGGCCGACTCTTCATAAGCCACTACGATGCGGTCAAACTGGTCAAGTTGGGCTAGAAAATCTGCTTTCTTCTCAAAAAGCTGAATACTTGGAACGATATTACGCTTGCTTTGCTCTGCCGCTCCAAGGGCAATTTTTTCTAGTTTTTCAACCTTTTTACCCAATTTCTTGCCATCCCATTTGGCGACCGACCAATCGGCAGGAAAGGCCCAGATTTGGCTGGCACCCAGTTCGGTTACTTTTTGAGTAATGAACTCCAGCTTGTCTCCCTTAGGAAAGCCAGATGCAATGGTCACTTGAACGGGCAGTTCCACATTATTAGCCAATTCTTGGATCAACTCAAACTGACGGGCTTCCACATCCAACACACGCGCCAAGCGCTTAATTCCATCATCAAAGACCAAAGTAACCTCATCATCTTCTTTCAAGCGCATAACCTGAAACATATGCTTGATAGTTTCCTTGTCCTCGATGGTGACAGGAGAGATAGCACTTCCTTTGACAAAATACTGTTGCATGTTAGCCTCCAATCACACCTGAAATATCCTTGGTTTTCTTAAAGACACAGGCATTCCATTCCCCTTGAACCATGTGAGTTTCGAGGAAAAATCCAGCTGACTCAGCCGACTCGCGCACCATGTCCCACTTGTCCTTGATAATTCCACTCATGATGAGGTAGCCTTCATCCTTGACCAAGCGATAAGCATCATCCGTCAGATGAACGAGGATATCCGCCAAGATATTAGCTACAATCACATCTGCCTCAATCTCAACTCCCTTAAGCAAATCTCCTGCTGCTACATGGATGTTTTCCATACCAGGGTTGAGTTCAATATTTTCCTGAGCAACACGAACTGCCACATCATCCAGGTCGTAGGCAAAGATTTCCTTGGCACCAAGTAGCGAGCTGGCAATAGAGAGAACCCCTGAACCAGTACCCACATCTAGCACTGTTTCCCCACCACGAAGAACCTGCTCCAAGGCAAAGAGGCTCATCTTAGTGGTTGGATGGGTCCCCGTACCAAAAGCCATACCTGGATCCAGCTTGATAATCTTTTCCCCAGCAGTCGCCTCATAGTCCGTCCAAGACGGCACGATGGTCAAATCATGAGTGATACGAGCTGGTTCATAGTATTTCTTCCAGTTGTCTGCCCAGTCTTCCTCAGCCAAGGCAGTCGTCCCCATCTTGACCTCTCCCAAGTCCATAAAATCAGTTAGTTCCGCGAGACGGGCCTGCAAGTCTGCCTCAACCGTTGCTACATCAACCGTATCAGGGTAGTAGGCTGTCACTACGATTTCTTCTTGCTGCTCAACCTCTGGGAAAATCTCGCCGAAGCGGTCAACATTTCCCACATAGTCCATACTATCTTCGATCGCAACACCTTGCGCTCCCAGCTCAATCAAGAGATTGGAAACCAACTCCTCTCCCTCACGCTTCACTGTAACTTTTAACTCTTGCCATGTTTCCATATTTAAGATACCAAGCCCGTAAAACACAAAGCCAAAATAGAAACTTCTCTGAAGACGCTTGTGTCTATGAGAAGTTTATCTTTTTGGCACAGTGTTTAGGGCGGGTTCAGTTTAGAAATTTAACCGAACCATCCTTTCTAATCACTTACTTTATAATAATCTTTTAATCTCTCTTGCAAATGAGGTACAACTTGACTGGAACTAAGAAATTCCTCAACATTCATGAGCTGATAACCCTGTCCTTCATCACCAAAGGTGATATTGTCAAATTGCTCCTGTGTCAACAGACCGACTAGAAATACAGATTGTTTATCCGCAAAAAGCATACTTGGATAAACCTTCGCCCAAAGTAGACAATCCTCAGTCAAATGAATTCCCAGTTCTTCATAAACTTCACGCGCCACACATTCAAAAGGACTTTCATCCCCCTCTCGCCCACCACCGGGCAGTTCCCACATATTGGGCCAGGGAATGCTTGCCTTATCATCGCGTAAGATAGTCAGAAGCTTATCTCCACAAAACAAAGCAATCTTACAGCCTGTGAAATCAGAAATCTCTATTTCCATATTAGACTCCTTCGGTTAATTCCTTTTCCAGCTCAGCTAACCAGTTTTGATAATAGATTTTCTCATCCCGTAACATCCGGCTGCTATTCATTTTATGTCTAGCAATCTTCATAGCCTTGTGAGTTTGAACTACATCTTTCTTTACCTTAAATTGATACCAGGCTTGAATGACCTGCATATCTGCTGTTTTAATAGATAAAAAGGATTTGACCCCTCGAATACTTGCATATTCTTCCGCTTTCTTATTATCTCCTTCCATCAGAGCAACTTGAAGAAGGTATATTTGAGAAATAGTTTTAGACATTGGATTATCTGTTTTCTCTAACACAGACTGAAACTGTTGCTTTGCAAGCTCTATATTATCATCCAATATAAATACCAATCCCTGAAGAGTCTGAACACTTTCTGCAAAACTCCCTCTCGCATCCTCATCAACAGGCATGGTAAAGTCTTTCAAGTCATATTCTTGAGGAGCTAACAAGGTCTGGGCAGAATGCCTCAACACCATGTAGGCGTATTTGGTATTTTCAGGGTGTTGTAGCAATTCCCAGATTTTTGCTCCATCGGTGATACCGACTGGCAAAGCATTGTTTAGGAAGAAAGACAAATTAAGAAAAATCCAAGTACCAGCAAAATACCAGCTTCTTGTCAAAAATCCAAACAATATCGCCAATAATATTAAGCTAAGATGAACCATCAAGCCTCCTGAAAGCATCAGGATGATTCTTTGGTCGCTTTCATCTTCTTTCAATCCAATATACTGAGCACCAACATTTTTCATAACGGCTGTTCGACTAAGATAAAACCTGCCTGACTTTTTGGTCAAAAGAAAATGTCCTAATCCAAAAGCCACCAGCCGATAGCCTGTCAAGTAGCCACAAAAAGCATGACCCAGCTCATGAAGAATAAAAATTAAATACATGCTTAGAAGAGCAAAGGAATAACCAATAGTGAAGGCTAAAACTGCGGAATACCCCAACTCTGCAAATGCGATAGTTCCACAAGCAAAAGCTAGCATAATAAAGACAAAGGCTAGCACATAAACCAAATAAGTCCCAATTTTTTTCATAAAACCTCCAACCAACTCCTAGTATCTCGGATAAGGATAAAATTCCCCTTCTTCCAAGCCGACTTTTCCTTCTTCAAAGACTTCTTGGTTCCATTCCATGACAAATTCTTCGGCTTCTGGGTCTTCCAAAAAGTCCATGAGGGCATCTAGTCCAACCTCGGCAGTATCTTTAAGGAATAGCGCAAAATAAGCTAAAAATTCGCGAGAAAATCCTTTTTTAGGCAAGTAAGGGATGACAGTCAAATAGTCTTCCTCATTGACTGTTGATTTGGCTGGATTGTAAAAAAGCACTGCTTCTTCAAAGAGAATGTCATCTGATGAAACCTCTCCATCTTCACCCACCATCTCCACACCTGCAGCATTTTGCGCTTCCAACAGAAAACTCACTTCAACCGCGTGGTTGCGCTTGTCCCAACTAATCTCAAAGTCAAAGGGAAAATTCTTCTCCAACTCTTCCTCTAAAACATCTAAAAATCCGTAAGTTGCCATCTTGTCCTCTTTCTATGCGACTCTTAAATCGCCCCGATTGCTCGGAAATATGCTAAAATAGATACTACCATCTTACCACATATACATCAGAAAATCCACGTTAGAAAGGACTGCTATGCCAGACAATCTCGCGCTTCGCATGCGCCCTAAAACCATCGACCAGGTCATCGGTCAGGAACATCTGGTCGGACCTGGAAAAATCATCCGCCGCATGGTGGAAGCCAACCGTCTGTCCTCCATGATTCTCTACGGACCTCCAGGAATCGGCAAGACCAGTATTGCCTCTGCCATCGCAGGGACGACCAAGTATGCCTTTCGAACTTTCAATGCGACAGTTGATAGTAAAAAACGACTGCAAGAAATCGCCGAAGAGGCGAAATTTTCTGGTGGCCTCGTCCTATTACTAGACGAAATCCATCGTCTTGACAAGACCAAGCAAGACTTTCTTCTTCCACTCTTGGAAAGTGGACTGGTCATCATGATTGGCGCTACGACTGAAAATCCTTTCTTTTCTGTCACTCCTGCCATTCGTAGCCGTGTTCAAATTTTTGAGTTGGAACCTCTGTCTAACCAAGACGTCAAAGAGGCCCTGCAGATAGCTCTAAGTAACCCTGAGCGTGGTTTTGATTTTCCAGTAGAACTAGATGAGGATGCGCTGGATTTCATTGCTACCTCTACAAACGGAGACCTTCGCTCTGCCTTCAACTCACTGGATTTGGCAGTTCTTTCTACTCCTGAGAATGACGAGGGTATCCGCCATATCACTCTAGACATCATGGAAAATAGCCTGCAGCGGAGCTACATTACCATGGACAAAGATGGAGACGGTCACTATGACGTTCTATCTGCCCTGCAAAAGTCTATCCGTGGCTCGGATGTGGATGCCAGTCTTCACTATGCTGCCCGCTTGATTGAGGCTGGTGATTTGCCAAGTCTCGCTCGTCGTTTGACTGTTATCGCTTATGAAGATATCGGTTTGGCCAATCCTGAAGCCCAGATTCACACCGTGACTGCTCTGGATGCTGCACAAAGGATTGGATTCCCAGAAGCCCGCATTCTCATTGCCAATGTCGTGATTGATTTGGCCCTTTCTCCAAAATCCAACTCGGCCTATGTGGCTATGGATAAGGCACTTGCTGACCTCAAAACATCAGGACACTTGCCTATTCCGCGACACCTGCGTGATGGGCACTACAGCGGAAGCAAGGAACTGGGGAATGCCCAAGATTATCTCTATCCACACAACTATCCTGGAAATTGGGTCAAGCAAGACTATCTGCCAGAAAAAATTCGCAATCATCACTATTTCCAAGCAGAAGATACTGGTAAATATGAACGGGCTTTGGCTCAAAGAAAGGAAGCCATCGACCGTTTACGAAAAATCTGAAATCCTTTTCAAAAAATTGCACTTACCTCTTGATTTTTTTTGAAAAAGTGGTATCATATAAACATAGAAACGCTGTGGTGTACGACTTCACACTTAAGTGTTGACCGACTATTTTTTGTATTATTAGGGAAACAAAAGTCTTCTAACAGCATGTAGGCCGTCTCACACGGAAACAGCTTCAGTTAGAGCGAGTTGCCCACCTGCTTAATTGCGCGGGTTCAATACAAACCGTGAAGTTTCGGCACCAATACAGCTTTTTTCTTTGCCTCCTTAGCTCAGCTGGCAGAGCAGCGGACTCTTAATCCGTGGGTCACAGGTTCGATCCCTGTAGGGGGCATCTAAATACAACAGGAAAAGCCTTGATAACCAAGGCTTTTTTGCTTATCTATAACTGATTTGCCTCATCATTTGCCCCACTTTTAAATCTATCTTTTCTTTTTGAACCAAATTACATCTTAACAAATAGTGTAAAGCCAGTTACTTTTGCTTTGATGCCATACAATATTTTCATGTAGAGAAGACAAATTTTATCTTCTCTTTTTATTTTCAAAATAATAAAAACTGATTTTCTTTTCATGAATCAGACTGAAACTTCCAAATTTTCCATTTAGTTTATTGATATTTCCTCTAAAAAGGTGTATAATATTTTTATTATCAGACTATACTATATAGGGGGTATTGAAATGAAATTTTCTAATCGTTTACTGCTATTCCTTGCAGGAGTTGTTTTTGTCCTTTTAGGACTTTTCCTATTTACACACCCAGTAGCTAATCTTGTTGTTTACAGCTGGTGGATTGCATTTGGTTTACTGGTTGCTTCTATAGCAGCTATTTTAGGCTATTTCTCTGTACCAAAAGTGCTTCGCTCACCAGCTCATCTTTTCCAAGGGATTGTTAATCTTCTCTTAGCTCTTTACCTCGTTGCCTATGGCTTTGTGACGCTGCCAGTTGTCATTCCAACTATTTTAGGAATTTGGTTAATTGTAGAAGCCATTATAGCTTTCTTTAAAGGCAATCGTCTGGGATTGATTTTCCCTATTATTGGCAACCGTATCATGTGGATAGCGTTGCTTGCATTTTTACTAGGTCTAGTGATTTTGTTCAATCCAGTAGCTACAAGTGTCTTTGTCGTTTATGTCGTTGCCTTTGCATTTTTAATTGTTGGTTTCACCTATATCCTTGATGCCTTTCGTAAATAATCTAGCTGCCATTTTGGGCATATTAAAATAGCTGGGAAGTTACATTCTCAGCTTTTTCTGTTGCCTCCTTAGCTCAGTTGGTAGAGCAGTAGACTCTTAAGCTATGGGGCGCAGGTTCGAGCCCTGCAGGGGGCACATCTAAATCAACAGAAATAAGCCTTGAAACCAAGGCTTTTTTTAACGTCTAATAGCTTTTTGTAGAAAAGTATTTAAAAATAAAAGAGAAGAGAATCTCTCACTCTCTTCTCAGTATATCTTATTAAATTTAGTTTTTCTTAATCTACCTGATTTTCCTTTGCAACGACAAATTCTTTAACCAGTCGATAGATAACAGCAAATACGGGGGTAAAGAATATCATTCCAAGTAGTCCGAAAAGATTCCCTCCGATACTAGCTGCTGCAAGTGTGAAAAGAGCTGGCAAACCAATAGACTGACCTACAACTTTTGGATAAATAAGGTTTCCTTCAATCAGCTGTATAACTTGATATAGAAGAAGAGAAAGTAAGGCTTGAGTAGGACTCACTGTGAAGATAAAAATCGCTCCCACAACACAAGCAATCATAGGCCCTACATAAGGAATGAACGATAGCACTCCTGCAAAGATACCTGTCATTACTCCATAGGGTATCCCAAACATGCTGTAACCAACCGCTATCATAACTCCTATGATAACTGCTTCAATCAGCTGACTCATCAAAAATTGGTCATAAGTCTCTAGTGCTACTTGTCCAATGTAAGTCAACTTTATCACCACCTTCTCTGGAAGAAAAACTTTTAGAAGTCGACTCGTCATCGCTGCCAAATGTTCCTTACTGGATAAAAATAAAAAGGTGAAGACTATAATCAAAAAGGCATTCATCAAACTTGAAAAAATATTGCCGATATTACTAGTCAGACCTGATAAAAAACCTATCAAAGCTTGGCTAATAGAACTAGATTGTCCCTGTATGCCTGATACGATAGTTGACAACATGTCTTTGGTTACAAATTCCGAGCTGCCTAGCAATTTCCCAAGTTGAGTAAGGACTGTTGAAAGGACTGTTCCCAGCTGACTAATAGTCTGGGCTAGGGTTGGCAGCACCAAAACCAAAAGAGCAATCACGATTAAGATAAGAGCTAGGAAAACAAGCACCATAGCAATCGGACGGCGCAACTCTGCCTTTACCTTCAATTTAACTAAGTACTGTTCAATTTTTTTCATAGGAACATTAAGCACAAAAGCAATAACAGCACCATAAATCAAGGTTGATATTACATCAAAGAGAGAGATTGCTCCTGATATAAAGCTCGATGCATTCAGAATTACAAGAGCAACCAGCCCTATAAAAAGTATTAACGGGGTGTATTTTTTTACTAAGTTCATAAATTCTCCTTAATAAACATGTTTAGATACGACTATACTATTTGGTTTTTCAAACTCTCGATTAAGGTAGGCTTGGTAAGTTCCTGGAGCGATAAATCCTTTGGGTGAGAGGATATCGGTGCCAGCCTGACCGACTATGGTATCAGCCAAGAGCACACAGTTTGTAGATAAGACAAAGTAGGATTTAAACTTAGATTTGATAAATTTATAAAGTTCCCCATCTGTCTCATGTCTGATTTTATAAGCGTAGGTGTAGTCTTCCTTACCATCACCTGTCATGATTTTATCTGCACTTGGCTCCCATGGAATCGTCAGTTGTTTCAATTCAGCCAACTTTTTCTGAACTGCTTTTTCCATTTCAGGCGTCAAATCTATCCCATAACCAAAAAGCGTTTTTTGACTCTCACGTTTACATAGGTCAATGTACTTGTCACGATCACAGAAATATAAGACACCATCTCCTACCATGCCAAATAAGGTCTCAGAAGACGGATCATAGTTGCCATAAGAAATAACACGGCCTTGATAGCAGATATCCACATGACCAATTGCCGAAAACAGAGAGGTCTCAGCTGTATGAACAAAAATTTCAAGCTCCGCTGTCTTACCAGACTTCACTATTCCAAGATGGATATCTTCTTCCTCATCAGCATTTTCCAGCATAAATTTGTTAACTTTTGCTAAAGTTCTTGCAGGGATGAGAGCGGCTAGGACAATAGGTAAGCTAATTCTAATACGACGTTTGAGATGGTTTTTCCCAATTTCCTCCTCAAACAAGAAACCATCACGGATATTGGACACACCATAAAGGAAAAAATAAGCCCCTAATACAAAGAGTTGAAAGACAGAATTTCCTGTAGAGGACAAAAGACTAGTCCCACCAAGAAAAACTAGTACGAGTCCATCTAGTAAGAGACGAAAACGAGGTCGAATTTTGTTTTTGCGGTAGAGAACATAGGTGACAAGGTTAATACTAGCATGAAAAATCTGATAAACTCCAATCACAAGAGCCAAAATATAAATCGGCACATCCGTCGCAAGATTGGAGCCAAGCAAATATCCCAGCACTAACAATTTAACCAGTGCAACTCCCAAGGTGTCCGTTGACTGACTTTTTTTGAAAATACGTAATACTAAATCTAAGACCGTTGCTATCCAAGCTAAAAACAGAACCAGTCGAATAACCTTTACTGGCAACCAAGTCCCCGTGACCATCAAGATGAGACCTAGCAGAACAAACAAGAACCCCTGAGCAAGTAATTTCTTACCTGTCAGACCTAAAGATAGAATTTTCGCCATATAAAAACCTTTCAACAATAAAAATTAAACACTCCGATTAAACTGACTAGTAAATAGCCAACACTACAAACAGCCTGTGCCAGCAACATATGGTGACTAGAAATGACTGTAGTAATGTCACCATCTTGTCTTATGCACTTCTAAAATTTGTTATATTGATTAGAAACCAGAGCTTATAAAAACTAGCTAAACTCGAGAGATAGACACAATTGCGACGAAAAAATGTATAACCAATTCAACTTGTTAAGGTAAGAAAGCATTATTTCCAATCTATTAATTATTCATCTATTACCTATTATGACACAATATTCCCTATAGTTCAACTTTTTACTTGTTTTTATATTACACGGACTAAAAAGTTTTCAACAGTTGATTGCATTTGTTTTAATAAGTTTTAACCTTTCTTGGTTAGATAAAAAAAGAATCATACAGTTTAGAATCTGTATGGTTTTTGCCCCACTTTTGTCCCATTTTTAAATCATGACATTGAAAATACCTAAAATCACTTATATTTCAATATTTTTAATTGCTCTCAATATGAAAGTCCTTTCCAAATCCCTGTAGGGGGCATCTAAATCAACAGGAAAAGCCTTAAAATCAAGGCTTTTTTGTGTAGTCTTAGCACTAAAAAACGATAGAAAAAACACCCCTTCTGAACTGCACCCCAAAAGTTAGACAGAAAAAACCTAACTTTTGTGGCGCAGTTCATTCGCGTCACATGAAGTTATTTAAGCATCTCATTTTTTTTATTACCATTTTCTGTTATAATAAATTGTACTTCTAAAATAGAAAGGTCTTAAGATGACAACTCTTATTAAACATAAACGTGTAGAATTTTCAGAACTTTTTTATGACCTAGTTTTTGTTTTTGCAATTTCAAAAGTAACTACTTTAATTGACCATCTTCATAACGGTATTTTGACTTGGAATTCTTTCCTTGATTTTTTCATTGCTACTTTGTTTCTCATCGATTCCTGGATGATTCAAACCGATTATACCAATCGCTATGGAAAGAACTCTTTATTTAACATAGTAATCATGTTTATCAAAATGGGAATTTTACTCTTTATAGCCAATATGATTGGACCTGATTGGCAACAATATTTTCATTATCTCTGTTGGGCTATTGGTACATTAACCCTTACCTTATTTTTTCAATATTTGGTTGAATTTTTTAGAAAATCAACCGATGATGCTAATCGGGAAAGTATCAAAGGTTTTCTATGGATAACAGGTCTAGGAAGTTTAGGATTCTATCTAGCAGCTCTTCTTCCTATTTACCTTAGAGTCTATATCTTATTTGCTAGTATTCTGCTAACATTTATTATGCCAAGTATCTTGCTTAATAAAGATAAGCATTACCAGGTAAATCTCCCCCATTTAATCGAGCGTATCTCCCTTCTTGTCATTATTATGTTTGGAGAGATGATTACGGAGCTAGCTAACTTCTTTACAATCGAGAATTTCTCGATTTATTCGGTTCTTTATTTCATTATTATGATTTCTCTGTTCTTGTTTTATTTTGGTCAATTCGACCATGCTATTGATGAAAAATCTAATCAAAAGGGACTATTTCTAATTTACAGTCACTATCCTATTTTCATTGGACTTCTTATGATGACCGTTTCGATGAGTTTTCTTCTGAATCCTGAAGCTAATCGTCTCTTTGCAACCAGCTTCTCTTATATCGGATTTGGCCTCTTTCAAGCTGCTGTCCTAGTAAATGGGCCCCATAACAAACACTATCTTCGCTATTCGAAAAGTTACTACTGTGTCCAAGCGACACTCTATCTGGCTGCCTTGATTCTCTCTTTAATCTTTGCTTCTAATCCTATAATAGTAGTGAGTATAACAACCATTTTAGCTCTAGCTATAGTCATTCATTTTATTTATTTTTATATGACACAGAATAAAAAATATTCCAAATCTAACTGGGGGCTCTTTTAATGAGTTTATAACATAAAAAAGCTTTGGGAATGAACTGCACCCCAAAAGTTAGACAGAAAAAATCTAACTTTTGGGGTGTTTTTATTATGAA
>NZ_JVGV01000008.1:0-5725 GCF_001076775.1 Streptococcus pseudopneumoniae | reverse complement strand
ATCGGGAAGACAGGATTCGAACCTGCGACACCTTGGTCCCAAACCAAGTACTCTACCAAGCTGAGCTACTTCCCGAGTTAAAAAGAAAAATGCACCCTAGAGGAGTCGAACCTCTAACCGCCTGATTCGTAGTCAGGTACTCTATCCAGTTGAGCTAAGGGTGCTCATTATATTATGCCGAGGACCGGAATCGAACCGGTACGATCGTTACCAATCGCAGGATTTTAAGTCCTGTGCGTCTGCCAGTTCCGCCACCCCGGCCTCTCTAAGCGAACGACGGGATTCGAACCCGCGACCCCCACCTTGGCAAGGTGGTGTTCTACCACTGAACTACGTTCGCACCGTTTTCTTCTATCTAAAAATGCCGGCTACATGACTTGAACACGCGACCCTCTGATTACAAATCAGATGCTCTACCAACTGAGCTAAGCCGGCTCATTTATTATATCTTAATGCGGGTTAAGGGACTTGAACCCCCACGCCGTTAAGCGCCAGATCCTAAATCTGGTGCGTCTGCCAATTCCGCCAAACCCGCATATATGACCCGTACTGGGCTCGAACCAGTGACCCATTGATTAAAAGTCAATTGCTCTACCAACTGAGCTAACGAGTCTAAAATAACTTACGTTATTCTAACGGTCCCGACGGGAATCGAACCCGCGATCTTCGCCGTGACAGGGCGACGTGATAACCGCTACACTACGGGACCTATGGGAGTTAACGGGATCGAACCGCTGACCCTCTGCTTGTAAGGCAGATGCTCTCCCAGCTGAGCTAAACTCCCTAGAGCTAAGCGACTTCCATATCTCACAGGGGGCAACCCCCAACTACTTCCGGCGTTCTAGGGCTTAACTTCTGTGTTCGGCATGGGTACAGGTGTATCTCCTAGGCTATCGTCACTTAACTCTGAGTAATACCTACTCAAAATTGAATATCTATTCAAATCAAGAAAACCTTGCGCTTTCATATTCTCAGTTACTTTGGATAAGTCCTCGAGCTATTAGTATTAGTCCGCTACATGTGTCGCCACACTTCCACTTCTAACCTATCTACCTGATCATCTCTCAGGGCTCTTACTGATATAAAATCATGGGAAATCTCATCTTGAGGTGGGTTTCACACTTAGATGCTTTCAGCGTTTATCCCTTCCCTACATAGCTACCCAGCGATGCCTTTGGCAAGACAACTGGTACACCAGCGGTAAGTCCACTCTGGTCCTCTCGTACTAGGAGCAGATCCTCTCAAATTTCCTACGCCCGCGACGGATAGGGACCGAACTGTCTCACGACGTTCTGAACCCAGCTCGCGTGCCGCTTTAATGGGCGAACAGCCCAACCCTTGGGACCGACTACAGCCCCAGGATGCGACGAGCCGACATCGAGGTGCCAAACCTCCCCGTCGATGTGAACTCTTGGGGGAGATAAGCCTGTTATCCCCAGGGTAGCTTTTATCCGTTGAGCGATGGCCCTTCCATACGGAACCACCGGATCACTAAGCCCGACTTTCGTCCCTGCTCGAGTTGTAGCTCTCGCAGTCAAGCTCCCTTATACCTTTACACTCTGCGAATGATTTCCAACCATTCTGAGGGAACCTTTGGGCGCCTCCGTTACCTTTTAGGAGGCGACCGCCCCAGTCAAACTGCCCGTCAGACACTGTCTCCGATAGGGATCACCTATCTGGGTTAGAGTGGCCATAACACAAGGGTAGTATCCCAACAACGTCTCCTTCGAAACTGGCGTCCCGATCTCATAGACTCCTACCTATCCTGTACATGTGGTACAGACACTCAATATCAAACTGCAGTAAAGCTCCATGGGGTCTTTCCGTCCTGTCGCGGGTAACCTGCATCTTCACAGGTACTAAAATTTCACCGAGTCTCTCGTTGAGACAGTGCCCAAATCATTACGCCTTTCGTGCGGGTCGGAACTTACCCGACAAGGAATTTCGCTACCTTAGGACCGTTATAGTTACGGCCGCCGTTTACTGGGGCTTCAATTCATACCTTCGCTTGCGCTAAGCACTCCTCTTAACCTTCCAGCACCGGGCAGGCGTCACCCCCTATACATCATCTTACGATTTAGCAGAGAGCTGTGTTTTTGATAAACAGTTGCTTGGGCCTATTCACTGCGGCTGACTTAAAGTCAGCACCCCTTCTCCCGAAGTTACGGGGTCATTTTGCCGAGTTCCTTAACGAGAGTTCTCTCGCTCACCTGAGGCTACTCGCCTCGACTACCTGTGTCGGTTTGCGGTACGGGTAGAGTATGTTTAAACGCTAGAAGCTTTTCTTGGCAGTGTGACGTCACTAACTTCGCTACTAAACTTCGCTCCCCATCACAGCTCAATGTTATAGATATAAGCGTTTGACTCATATCACACCTCACTGCTTAGACAGACACTTCCAATCGTCTGCTTTAGTTAGCCTACTGCGTCCCTCCATCACTACATACTCTAGTACAGGAATATCAACCTGTTGTCCATCGGATACACCTTTCGGTCTCTCCTTAGGTCCCGACTAACCCAGGGCGGACGAGCCTTCCCCTGGAAACCTTAGTCTTACGGTGGACAGGATTCTCACCTGTCTTTCGCTACTCATACCGGCATTCTCACTTCTATGCGTTCCAGCACTCCTCACGGTATACCTTCATCACACATAGAACGCTCTCCTACCATACCTATAAAGGTATCCACAGCTTCGGTAAATTGTTTTAGCCCCGGTACATTTTCGGCGCAGGGTCACTCGACTAGTGAGCTATTACGCACTCTTTGAATGAATAGCTGCTTCTAAGCTAACATCCTAGTTGTCTGTGCAACCCCACATCCTTTTCCACTTAACAATTATTTTGGGACCTTAGCTGGTGGTCTGGGCTGTTTCCCTTTCGACTACGGATCTTAGCACTCGCAGTCTGACTGCCGACCATAATTCATTGGCATTCGGAGTTTATCTGAGATTGGTAATCCGGGATGGACCCCTCACCCAAACAGTGCTCTACCTCCAAGAATCTCTAATGTCGACGCTAGCCCTAAAGCTATTTCGGAGAGAACCAGCTATCTCCAAGTTCGTTTGGAATTTCTCCGCTACCCACAAGTCATCCAAGCACTTTTCAACGTGCCCTGGTTCGGTCCTCCAGTGCGTCTTACCGCACCTTCAACCTGCTCATGGGTAGGTCACATGGTTTCGGGTCTACGTCATAATACTAATTCGCCCTATTCAGACTCGGTTTCCCTACGGCTCCGTCTCTTCAACTTAACCTCGCATCATAACGTAACTCGCCGGTTCATTCTACAAAAGGCACGCTCTCACCCATTAACGGGCTCGAACTTGTTGTAGGCACACGGTTTCAGGTTCTATTTCACTCCCCTCCCGGGGTGCTTTTCACCTTTCCCTCACGGTACTGGTTCACTATCGGTCACTAGGGAGTATTTAGGGTTGGGAGATGGTCCTCCCAGATTCCGACGGGATTTCACGTGTCCCGCCGTACTCAGGATACTGCTAGGTACAAAGACTATTTTAAATACGAGGCTATTACTCTCTTTGGCTGATCTTCCCAAATCATTCTTCTATAATCTTTGAGTCCACATTGCAGTCCTACAACCCCGAAGAGTAAACTCTTCGGTTTGCCCTCCTGCCGTTTCGCTCGCCGCTACTAAGGCAATCGCTTTTGCTTTCTCTTCCTGCAGCTACTTAGATGTTTCAGTTCACTGCGTCTTCCTCCTCACATCCTTAACAGATGCGGGTAACAGGTAGTACCTGTTGGGTTCCCCCATTCGGAAATCCCTGGATCATCGCTTACTTACAGCTACCCAAGGCATATCGTCGTTTGTCACGTCCTTCTTCGGCTCCTAGTGCCAAGGCATCCACCGTGCGCCCTTATTAACTTAACCTTATTTTTCTGACCTTTCAGTCATAAACTCTTATTAATACTACAGCGTTTTCGGTTTATTTTCTTGTTACTATTTGATATAGATATTCAATTTTCAATGTGCATTACTTGGTGATCTCTCACCAATGGAGCCTAGCGGGATCGAACCGCTGACCTCCTGCGTGCAAAGCAGGCGCTCTCCCAGCTGAGCTAAGGCCCCACAAGACCTCTCAAGACTAAACAAGACCAATGCGCAGTTCCTTTTCCTTAGAAAGGAGGTGATCCAGCCGCACCTTCCGATACGGCTACCTTGTTACGACTTCACCCCAATCATCTATCCCACCTTAGGCGGCTGGCTCCTTACGGTTACCTCACCGACTTCGGGTGTTACAAACTCTCGTGGTGTGACGGGCGGTGTGTACAAGGCCCGGGAACGTATTCACCGCGGCGTGCTGATCCGCGATTACTAGCGATTCCGACTTCATGTAGGCGAGTTGCAGCCTACAATCCGAACTGAGACTGGCTTTAAGAGATTAGCTTGCCGTCACCGGCTTGCGACTCGTTGTACCAGCCATTGTAGCACGTGTGTAGCCCAGGTCATAAGGGGCATGATGATTTGACGTCATCCCCACCTTCCTCCGGTTTATTACCGGCAGTCTCGCTAGAGTGCCCAACTGAATGATGGCAACTAACAATAGGGGTTGCGCTCGTTGCGGGACTTAACCCAACATCTCACGACACGAGCTGACGACAACCATGCACCACCTGTCACCTCTGTCCCGAAGGAAAACTCTATCTCTAGAGCGGTCAGAGGGATGTCAAGACCTGGTAAGGTTCTTCGCGTTGCTTCGAATTAAACCACATGCTCCACCGCTTGTGCGGGCCCCCGTCAATTCCTTTGAGTTTCAACCTTGCGGTCGTACTCCCCAGGCGGAGTGCTTAATGCGTTAGCTACGGCACTAAACCCCGGAAAGGGTCTAACACCTAGCACTCATCGTTTACGGCGTGGACTACCAGGGTATCTAATCCTGTTTGCTCCCCACGCTTTCGAGCCTCAGCGTCAGTTACAAGCCAGAGAGCCGCTTTCGCCACCGGTGTTCCTCCATATATCTACGCATTTCACCGCTACACATGGAATTCCACTCTCCCCTCTTGCACTCAAGTTAAACAGTTTCCAAAGCGTACTATGGTTAAGCCACAGCCTTTAACTTCAGACTTATCTAACCGCCTGCGCTCGCTTTACGCCCAATAAATCCGGACAACGCTCGGGACCTACGTATTACCGCGGCTGCTGGCACGTAGTTAGCCGTCCCTTTCTGGTAAGATACCGTCACAGTGTGAACTTTCCACTCTCACACTCGTTCTTCTCTTACAACAGAGCTTTACGATCCGAAAACCTTCTTCACTCACGCGGCGTTGCTCGGTCAGACTTCCGTCCATTGCCGAAGATTCCCTACTGCTGCCTCCCGTAGGAGTCTGGGCCGTGTCTCAGTCCCAGTGTGGCCGATCACCCTCTCAGGTCGGCTATGTATCGTCGCCTTGGTGAGCCGTTACCCCACCAACTAGCTAATACAACGCAGGTCCATCTGGTAGTGATGCAATTGCACCTTTTAAGCAAATGTCATGCAACATCTACTCTTATGCGGTATTAGCTATCGTTTCCAATAGTTATCCCCCGCTACCAGGCAGGTTACCTACGCGTTACTCACCCGTTCGCAACTCATCCAGAAGAGCAAGCTCCTCCTTCAGCGTTCTACTTGCATGTATTAGGCACGCCGCCAGCGTTCGTCCTGAGCCAGGATCAAACTCTCATTAAAAGTTTGAGTTCTCACTCATTTCTGTCACTGACAGATTTATTGTTTTTT
>NZ_JVGV01000006.1:0-7158 GCF_001076775.1 Streptococcus pseudopneumoniae | reverse complement strand
TGGAGATACTGGCTCATCCACCTTTGGTGCTGGCACCGCTGGTTCTTCTGCTTTCGGTGCTGGCGCTACTGATTCCTCCACTTTTGGTGCGGGTGTCGCTGGCTCATCCACTTTTGGTGCTGGAGTCGCTGGCTCATCCACTTTTGGTGCTGGAGTCGCTGGTTCTTCTAATTTTGGCGCTGTTGCAGTTGGCTCGTCTACTTTCGGTGCTGGAGATACTGGCTCATCCACCTTTGGTGCTGGCACCGCTGGTTCTTCTGATTTTGGCGCTGGAGATACTGACTCATCCGCTTTCGGCGCTGGAGATACTGGCTCATCCGCTTTCGGTGCTGGAGATACTGGCTCATCCACCTTTGGTGCTGGTGTCGTTGGTTCCTCTGCTTTTGGCGCTGGTGTCGCTGGCTCATCTGCTTTCGGTGCTGGAGCCGCTGGCTCATCTGCTTTTGGCGTGGTAGCCGCTGACTCGTCTGCTTTCAGTGCTGGAGCCGCTGGTTCTTCTGCTTTTGGCATTGGAGTCAATGGCGCTTCTACTTTCGGTGCCGGAGTCACTGGTACCTCTGCTTTTGGCGCTGGCGCTTCAGAACTTGGATTTGAAGCTACAGGTTGATTTGTAGTTCCTATATTTGAAGGGGCCTTGTCTGCTGCTGGTGCTTCTGAGGCAAGTTCTTCACCCGATTCTTCCGCTCTTTCCACTACTGGAGCTGATACAGGCTGATAGACTGGGCTATAGTTCACAGCCATTTTTTCAACTTTCTCAGTGACATCTGTTAATTCAAAAGTAACAGCTTTTGTCTCTTGATCTTTCTTGAGCAAGACTTCGTAAGTGCGAACTTCGCCACTTGCACCACTTTCCTTGATGACAATCTTGTGTTTTGTGACTGTATCTGAAATCGTTTCAGCTTCAGTAAAGTACAATTCATTGTGCGGTAAGAATAAATTCTTGCCTGAAGTTTGATTCATTTCTTGGAGTACATCTACAGGGATATTACTTGCTTCGCTGATAACACTTAATGTGTCCCCCCACTTAATAACATACTTAAATAAATCACCTTCTTTTTGAATATCAGCCTTTACTTCTACAACTGTTCTGGCTACCCAGACACCATCTTGTTCACTGGCTGACACAGTTGGAGCTAAAAAGCCCAGACCCAATAAAATCACACCTGTCGCAACAATTGCACCAGTTCTCAATTTTCTAAAACCACGGAGGGACAAGCTTCCTCTAACATTTGTTTGTCTCATAATGTTTATTTTTCCTCACTAATCTATATTTTCCAAAGTAGACCTTGCCTAGGCCTACTAGCCTATGTTTACAATATGGATAGGCTTCTACAGATTTATCTATCTATTTTCAAGATAAGGTTTCTATATATTTTTATGCACAATCCCATATATAAGTTGTGAAATCCCTTTCTAATGAATTTAATAGCTTTAGTATATCATATTTAAGTACTAAAGTACAAAGAAAGCAACTGAAAGCAATGATTTTCACCACTGCTTTCGGCTCTATTTTGAATTGTTAAATAGCCATTCTCTATCCACCATTCTTGAATAAAAAAATAAGATGTAGTCTCTATTTTAGACTAATTTTTTCAAACTTATTCGCTATCCAGCAGAAGTTCTTTTGGTTGTTTTCTAAGGAGATTGCTTGAAGCAAGCGCCATAACGATAACCACTAGAACCAAGGCAAGGACAAAGACAATGATAAAGTCCGATGTCTGAATAGAAATGTCTAGGCTCGACAAGGTCTTACTAAAGCCATCTACTTCTGCACCACCACCAAGGTTAGAAGCTTGAGCAGCCTTGCTAGCTTGCTTGGCAACACCTGAAGTGACATTGGCAAGAACAGTGTTTCCGATTGCACGAGCTGTGTAGTTGGCTAGGAAGTAAGCAGAAATAAGAGCAGGGATGGCAATAAAGATGGATTCAGTGATAAATTGCCCCAAGATACTTGCCTGCTTGAGACCGATAGAGAGGAGAATTCCCACTTCCTTGCGACGGGCATTGATCCAAAGGCTGAGCAAGAGGGCAAGGAGAAGGACTGAGAAGCTTAAGCTACCCCAGAAGAGGAGGTTGGCCATCTTGTACATACCAGAGATGGATTGCTCAAGAGCTGGGTAGTTAGAGGAGCTCTTAACTAAAGTATAGCTCTTCCAGTTGATACCGCTGATGCCATTCAACTCTTTCATGACATCATCCAAGTTCTTGTCTGCTGTTACAAAGAAGGTTGCGTCCCCATAAATGGCTGTGTCTTCTGTGTATCCATAAAGTTTTGCAGCAGTGTGAATGTCTGTAATAGCTGTATTTTCGTATAGTTCTTGTGAATAGGTTACTGCCGACTTATTGTGACCATCAAAGAGTCCCTTGATT
This sequence comes from Streptococcus pseudopneumoniae, assembly GCF_001076775.1. Lineage (GTDB taxonomy): Bacteria > Bacillota > Bacilli > Lactobacillales > Streptococcaceae > Streptococcus > Streptococcus pseudopneumoniae_G. Next base: position 4,788 of record NZ_JVGV01000006.1, on the reverse strand, counting down.
GTCACTTCGACTGTTTCCTTGGCACCTTTTTCATTATCGGCATCGTAGATATTGGAGTCTAGTTTGACCTTATCCCCTACTTTCCAGCCGTGTTTGGCTGCCAAGTCCTTGTGCAGGAGGATCTTGTCCTTGTCATCGTTGGTTAGGTGCTCACCTTCGACCAGCTTATAAGAACCAGAGACAAACTTGTCTTCTTTAGAGGAGTCATTGACACCTGTAATCATCAAGCTACTTCCAAAATGTTTGGCACGGTCAGGTGTCAGATTTTTCTTGGTATCTGGCGTTTCAATAAGTTCATACCCAGTCAAATCCCCAATAGCGTTGATGCGTTTAACATAAGACTCGATAGCCTTGTTTTCAGTGATTTTTTTGATATCTTCACCCTTAATATTCCCAGCACCACGTGGCGTACCTTGATTGACGCGACGGTTAATCTGCATGGAGAAGCTGTTGGTGATATTTTTAAATGTCTCCTGAGAAGCCTTGGCAGTAGCTCCCTTGATTGACAAGCCGACCAAACTCAAGCTCGCCATGAGGAGAATAATCAGGAAGATGACAATCGATTTGAAAAACTTCCTTGTAACATAGGCAAATGCGTTGTGTAACATAGGTTCCCTTTCTAGATGTTGTTCTATTTTATAGTTCTAATACTCAATGAAAATCAAAAAGCAAACTAGCTAGCCGTAAGCTGTACTTGAGTACGGTAAGGCGACTCTGACGTGGTTTGAAGAGATTTTCGAAGAGTATAACTGAAAAAGCTCATATTATTTCGTCGTATTGCGAGTTTCAGTTAGTTTCTTATCCTTCAACTCAAGTGTAATATCTGACGCTTGTGCCACTTCTTTGCTGTGGGTTACGACGATGACACATTTACCTGTTTTCTGGGCAAGTGATTTGAGCAGTTCGACAATATCTCCAGCAGTCTTAGGGTCCAGATTTCCTGTTGGCTCATCGGCTAGAATAACTGGAGCTTCTGAGACCAAACTGCGAGCAATGGCAACACGTTGTTGTTGACCACCTGATAACTGGAGAACATTCCGCTTGATCTGGCTTTCATCCAAACCAAGCTCAAGCAGTGTATCCTTGCTTGCCTTTTTATTGACCAAGCGGATATTTTCCAGTGGAGAAAGATAATCTATCAAATTATAATTTTGAAAGACCAGGGAAATATGGTGCATACGATGGTAAGAATAGCCCTTCTTACGAATGTCCTCTCCTTGGAAAAGGATAGAACCTTCAACAGGACTATCTAGACCAGCAAGGAGGGATAAGAGAGTGGATTTTCCTGCTCCTGATTCCCCAATAATACTGTAAAATTTCCCGGGTTCAAAATTATAATTAATCTGATATAGGACTGCTTCAGCAGTGTTCTTATAACGGTAGGTAACATCTTGTAATTGTAATAAAGTCATGATTTCTCCTTCTTATACTCAATGAAAATCAAAGATCAAACTAGGAAGCTAGCTGCAGGTTGCTCAAAGCACAGCTTTGAGGTTGCAGATACAGCTAACGCGGTTTGAAGAAATTTTCGAAGAGTATTAACTAATAGATGATAAAATTTCTTTAGGCGATTTTCTAAATAAGAATAGGAAACAAAGGGCTACAGATAAGCAACTAATCAACAACAGAAAGACATAGGACTCTGCAAAAGATAATAAACTACTTGATAGACCACTTGTTTTGGCTAGTGTATTTTGTAAGCTTGCCTGATCTCCACTTGCTAGTAGAGTTTGGAGTAGGTAGGATGTGATTGCGTTTCCTGTAGCAAATGCTGGAAGCAAAGCTCCGAGAGATACCAAAAATACCTCTAAACAGAACTGCAGGAAAATCGAACTCTTGCCTTTTCCAAGTGCCAGAAGAATCCCCACTTCGTAGACCCGTTCTCTCAACCAGAGAGACAAAACAAGAATTAAGGCTCCTGCTCCTGCTATCATAATCCCATAAAGGAAAATGGTCAGAAAGGTTTGGAAAGTTGCAACCGAGTCTTTGATTTGTTCAAAAGCCTTGTTTTCCTTTTCAACTTGATACCCTTGATTTTCCAAGGCCAAGTTTTCCACCTGCTTCATGAGTCCGTCCATTTCCTTAGGATTTTCTACATAGAAGCGAGCTGCACTGACTAGAGATTCACCATTACCCAAAAGGCTTTGGCTACTCTCATAATCTGTAAAGACCTGGTTTTCACTGAAATCAGAAGACAAGCCTGTGAATTTCTCTTGTTTTTTACCAGAAAAAATTCCGATAATCTCAAACTCTGCTGTTTGCCCTTTTCCAGATTCTGACTGACCAGCATCCAAGCCAATCTTATCATGAAGCGAAAGACTATTCTTCTTAGCCAACTCTTCGTGGATAAGAATTTTCTTGGAATCCTCTTTTTGAAGGTGTCGCCCTTCTTTTAGGTTGAAAGCCGAACTGGTAAAGGTGACATCCTTGGATGAATCCTGAAGAGCCGTTAAGCTAACCAAATTCTTGTCCTCAGCTGACAAATCATCACGTTCCACGCTCTGCTCACCACTCACCGCGTCCTTGTCTTTCAGTTTTACGACCGTCTCAAGTTCAGGAGAGACATTTTCCAGTCCCTTAATCTTGCTCACAGATGCTAGGTCAGACAACTTGAAGGTCTGTCCATTTTCTATCTTTTTGATAGAAAAAGATGTGTTGAGTGATTTGTAAAGATTGGTTTCCACTGTTTTATTGGACTTCATCAGAGTCAAACAGGCTGAAATTCCGCCTAATAGGACAAATAAAATCAGAAATAAAATAAAACTTCTCAGTCGTTTTCTGCTGACATAAGCCCAAGCTCTTTGGATTGAATTCATTTGTCACCTCCATATTTGTAAGACTATTATAAAACCCAAATATGAAATATTTATGAAATCCAAAAAAAGAGCAAAAATTTTTTGCTCTACTTGAATTAAATAAAAAACAAAAGAGCTAGCCTCAGCTAACTCTTATCCTATGCGGAGAGAGGGACTTGAACCCTCACGACCTAAAGCGGTCACAGGATCCTTAGTCCTGCGCGTCTGCCAATTCCGCCATCCCCGCGTCGATTACTTTACTAGTATATCAACTTTTAAGATGCTTGTCAACACTTTTTTTCATTTTTTTCATTTCATCAACCAAATCACTCCGAAAGTTCATTTAGATTTTCATCTACTAACTTAGCTCCAAGTGTGTTTTTGAAATGACCTAGGGCAAATTGATGATTTTCAGGCCAGATGGAAGCAACGGCTGGTTTAACAATCTCGATGTCATACCCTAGATTATAGGCATCTATAGCTGTATGCAGGACACAGATATCCGTCAAGACTCCTGTTAGGATAACTGTAGAAACGCGACGCTCTCTCAAACGGATATCCAGGTCAGTCCCTGAAAAAGCAGAGTAATGGCGTTTATCCATCCAAAAGACACGACTGTCTGAACCATGCTCTTGATAAAAGGTCCCCAAATCTCCGTATAAATTCCGTCCACTAGTCCCAATCAAATTATGAGGAGGAAATAATTTACTTTCTGGATGGAAACAATCGTTTTCTTCGTGAGCATCGATGGTAAAGAAGATGTAATCTCCTCTTTCAAAAGCTAATCGAGTTACCTTGCTAATGGCATCTGAAATAGCTTGAGCTGGAGCACCTGCTGTCAACTTTCCACTATCAGCAACAAAATCTTCTGTATAATCAATCGAAATTAAAGCCTTAGTCATTAGTAATCTCTTTTCTTCACTTCTTCAAAAATATCTGAAATCAAGACCTTAAGGTAGGTTCCCTTCATTCCAAGTGAGCGACTTTCAATAATCCCAGCAGACTCAAGTTTACGAAGAGCATTAACGATCACAGAACGGGTAATACCGATACGGTCTGCAATCACTGACGCAGTCAACTGTCCCTCATTTCCGTTTAACTCCCCTAAAATTGCTGAAACAGCACGGAGTTCTGAGTAAGAAAGGGTATTGACCGCCATGGTAACAGCAGTACGGCGGCGAATATTTTTCTCATCTTCTTCACGTTGGAAGTTGAGGAGCTGAATCCCAACAACGGTACTGGCAATCTCAACAAGGATTAAATCCTCATCTTCAAATTTCTTATCATTGCGCCAAATAATCAAAGAACCTAAACGAATCCCTGACACATGAATCGGTGCAATAGTCGTCAAGCCATCAGGAAAATCAGCACGACTTTCCACAGGGAAAATACTCAAATCATGATCAACTGTCAGATTGGCTTCTGTATCGTAAATCATGTTCGCGCCCTGTACATAGTCATCCGGGAAAATCTTAGTTTGGAAGAATTGCTCCACGCGATCTGTATTGGTTTTATAACGCATAAAATAGCCAAGGAGACGACCCTTGCTGTTAACAATACAAGCATTACAATCAATAATATCAGCAAGCTGACGTGTAATCGCATTGTAAGGAAGTTCTTCCTGCAACTGCTCCTCTGAACGCTTCAGGATAGAAGTAATTTTTCTAGTTTTTTCTAATAAATGTGCCATTTTTCACCTCGAATATAATCGCTATCATTATAACATAAACAGCTTGAATTTTCAATTATTATCTGAAAATTGCTTATTTAATTGCAATTTGAAAAAACAAGAATATTTTTAATTAAATTGCTTCTTTTCTATTGACAAGCTCCCTATTTTTGTGTATTATAATATTACAAGAAGATAATATATCTATTTTATTTATCTTTCTTTTTCCATTCGGTCTCCTTATATAAAAAAGCGATTCATTTTGAACTGCACCCCAAAAGTTAGACAGAAAAAATCTAACTTTTGGGGTGTTTTTATTATGAA